>NZ_JBFBDY010000169.1:0-12741 GCF_040683475.1 Kitasatospora sp. NPDC093558
GGCCGTCACACCCGCGACGGCTCCGGCGACGCCGAGCCCGACGCGGCGTCCTGCGGGCCCGACGCGGCCTCCGCCTCCGCCCCGCCCAGCTCGCGGCGGACCTCCGCCAGGGACGGGTTCGCCCAGGCGCTCGCGACGCCCCAGTAGTAGAACGCGAGCCCGATCGCGGCGACGATCAGCAGGTCCCAGCCCTCGGGCAGGTAGCCGTGCCCGCCGAAGTCGGAGCTGCCCGCCCACGAGACGCCGGCCATCACGAACAGGTACGCGACCATCCAGGCACCCGCGATCAGGTGCGGACGCAGCACGGCCCACGGCTTGCGCAGTTCGTACCAGGCCCAGATCGGCAGGCCGGCGGCCATCAGCAGGATCACCTTGCCGGTCAGCGGCCAGCGGGCCCAGTAGAGGACCAGGGAGCCGAAGACCATCGCGACCGGCGCGATGACCGGCATCGCCCGCAGCCGCACCGGGCGCGGCATGTCCGGGGCGAGGCGGCGCAGCGCCATCACGGCGACCGGGCCGGTGATGTACGAGATGACCGTCGCGACCGAGACGATCTCGGCCAGCGAGCCCCAGCCGCGGAAGACGGCGAGGAACAGGAATGCGACGCCGAGGTTGAGCAGCAGCGCGGGGCGCGGGATGCCGGTCTTGGGGTCGACCTTGCCGAAGAGCTTCGGCAGGTGGCCGTTCTCCTGCACGCCGTGGATCATGCGCGAGGTGGTGGCGGCGTAGATCATGCCGGTGCCGGAGGGGGAGATGAACGCGTCCGCGTAGAGCAGGATCGCGAGCCAGTTGATGCCCCAGGCGATGGCGAGGTCGGCGAGCGGCGAGGTGTAGCCGAGGCCGCCCCAGCCGTTGGACAGGTCGGCGGCCGGGATGGCGCCGAGGAAGGCGATCTGCAGCGCGACGTAGATCACCAGGGCGATCAGGATCGAGCCGATGACGGCCTTGGGCAGCGACTTGCCGGGGTTGCGGGCCTCGCCGGCCAGGTTGAGCGGCGACTGGAAGCCGTTGAAGGCCCAGACGATGCCGGAGACGGCGACGGCGGTGAACACCGCGCTCCAGCCGTTCGGCGCGAAGCCGCCGGGGTTGGTGAAGTGCGCGGTGTCGAAGTGCGCGAGGAGCAGCGCGCCGGCGGTCAGGGTCGGGACGACGACCTTGAACACGGTGATCGCGGTGTTGGTCTTGGCGAACAGCGTGATCGCGAACCAGTTGAGGGCGAAGTAGACGAGCAGCAGCACGCTCGCGAGGGCGACGCCGCTGACCGTCAGCTCCTGCCCGTTGTACAGGCCCTTCGCCCAGCCGAAGTGCCAGGAGCTCATGTACTGGACGGACGCGGTGGCCTCGCCGGGGATGACGGAGACGATGGCGATCCAGTTGGCCCAGGCGGCGAGGTAGCCGGCCAGCGAGCCGTGCGAGTACTGGCCGTAGCGGACCATGCCGCCGGCCTTGGGGAACATCGACCCGAGCTCGCTGTAGGTGAGGGCGATGGTCAGGGCCACCGCGGCACCGATCACCCAGGCGAGGATCGAGGCGGGACCGGCGAGCTTGGCGGCCCGCTCGGCGCCGAACAGCCACCCGGACCCGATGATCGAGCCCAGCCCGACGGCGGTGAGGCTGATGGTGCCGAGCGAGCGTCGGTAGTGGTTCTGGTGCGATGCCGTCGAAGGCTCGGGCTCACTCAACGTATCGGTCCTCTCGCTCGGGGTCGACGGGTGGTGTCGTGGTTTTTACGGTCATGAGTCGGTATTCCGGACACAAACGCCCAGCAGCCTATGGGGCGAAATCGGGCGTTTACCTCAGGGGAAGCTCAAACCGTCCGATCGTTGCCATCTCGTGTCCGGTTTCCGGGGTTCCATCGCCCTCGAAGCGCCGCTGCGGCCAGGCCTATCGGCCCCAGAGGCCGACCAGACGGAAAACAAAAAAATTCCCCGTGGAATCCTTGCGGATCCACGGGGAATTTCGATGGTGTCCGAGGGGGGACTTGAACCCCCACGCCCGATAAAGGGCACTAGCACCTCAAGCTAGCGCGTCTGCCATTCCGCCACCCGGACGGGGTGTGTGCTTCGGGGTTTTTCTCGCCCCCTCGGCGACAGAGAGAACATTACCAGGGTTCTGGAGTGCTTCTCACCTGCGTTTCCCCGGCGAGGGCCCCGGCCGACCCCGACGGCCTCCCCGGAGCCGCCCGGCCCCAAGATCCGGCCCCAGGATCCGCCCCAAGATCCGGCCCCGGGATCAGCCCGCAGATCCGCCCCCGGTGGCGACGCCTCGCAAGGGCGCACGATCAGGGGGCGAAGCGGTGACGAGCGCGAAGGAACCGGTCCGATTCCGACGCCCCGCCGATCACTCCCGGTCGACACCGATCCGACACGGGCAACTTCTCGACGGTGCCGCGGTCCGGTGGACGGCTCTCCTAGCCTCTGTGGACCGAGGGCGCCAGCGGAACGCCTGATTCCCGGGTCGCGGACGAAGGGCGGCTGGACGTGGAGCAGATCAGCGGGGCGGCGAAGGCCGAGCCGAGACGCGACCGGGTCCTGCGCGGGCCCGCCCGGCCGGCGCCGGAGCCGGCCGAGGGCGTCTGGCGCTTCCCGGTGCCCGCCTCGGAGGCCTCGGTGCCGCGCACCCGGCACGCGGTGCGCGACCGCCTGCTCGCCCAGGGCATGACCGGAGTGCGCTACCAGGAGCTGGTGGACGACGTGCTGCTGATCGTCTCGGAGCTGGTCAGCAACGCCGTGACGCACGCCGCCGAGCTCTCGCCCGAGGTGACCACCGAGCTGGCGGTGCGCGACGGCTGGGTGCGGGTCTCGGTCGAGGACGGCGACCCGTACCGCCCGAAGGCGCTGGAGAGCGACACCGGCCGCACCGGCGGTCGAGGCCTCCTGCTGGTCAAGAGCGTGACCCTGCAGGCCGGCGGCGTCTGCGACGTGGAGCGGACGGGGGAGGGCGGCAAGGTCATCTGGGCCTCGCTGCCCATCCCGCCGCAGCGCGACGACTGCCCGTAACCGCCCTGGGCCGCACCGCAAAATCGCAGTCGCAGCCGAAGCCGCAGCCCCCGCTACCAGTCCCGCCCGGCGATCTCCCGGATCCCCGGCAGCGCCGCCTCGAAGACCGTCTCGAACCACACCGAGAACGGCCGCTCGGCCCGCAGCTCGCGCAGTTCCTGTGCGGTGACGAAGGCGAAGTCGTCCACCTCCTCCGGATCGGGGACGACCGGTGCGGTGACGAGACCCACGAACAGGTGGTTCCACTCGCGCTCGATCAGCCCGGAGGACTCGTCCGGCAGGTCGTAGCGAACCGTCCCGGCCTCGCACAGCAGCGCCGGCGCGACGCCCAGCTCCTCCGCGGTGCGGCGGGCGGCGGCGACGAACGGGGGTTCGTCCGGGTACGGGTGCCCGCAGCAGGTGTTCGACCAGACGCCGGGGGAGTGGTACTTGCCGAGCGCGCGGCGCTGGAGCAGCAGCCGCCCCTGGCGGTCGAAGAGGAACACCGAGAAGGCCCGGTGCAGCCGGCCCGGCTGCTGGTGGGCCCAGAGCTTCTCGGCCGTGCCGATGGTGGCGCCCTCGTCGTCGACGAGCTCCAGGAGGATCTCGGGGCCGCTGCTCCCGGTGCCGGCCCCGGGGTCGGCCGTCACGTCGGTCTCCACGTCGAGACCGGTGTCGATCTCGGAGGTGAAGTGCGTCGGGCTGGTCGGCGGACTCTGGGGCATGGGGTGGCCTCTTTCGGGGAGCGGGAGCAACGGAAGCATCGGGTTGCGTCCGGTTGCAGGGGGTGCATCGGACGCAGCGGGGGCACCGGCGCCGGCGTCGGGCTCCAGTCTGCCGTATGGGTGGCGGTCGGCACGGGTCCCACGCACAACCTGGCGGATCATGACCCTCAGGGGGACTTTTCCGGGCACGGAAAGGACCGGGAGGGCCCCGGAAGGGTCACGGAGCTAGCAAAAGAGTTCGGATTCGTTCGAGGCCCGTTCGGGCGCCCCGAGAGGCGCGGCACCCCCATTCGCGCCCGCCGCGCCGCCCCCGCGCGCCCGCCGCGCCGCCTCCGCTCCCGCCTCCCCGCCGCCTCCGCTCAGCCTCCGCGCCGCCTCCCCGCCACCCCCGCTCCGCCCGCCGTTCCCAGCCACCGTTCAGTCACCTCCCAGCTCCCCGGCCGCGTTCGGGCTGGTCGCCCGGGTCGCCTACCATCACTAAGGACAAGGTGCCCGCATCTGCGCCGGCACCGGCGCGCCGATGCGCGGCCCGGGCGACTCGTTCCGGTGCCCCGGCGCACCCGCGCTCAGCACGACGGATCAGGAGACCCCCGCATGATCGGCCTCGTTCTGGCAGCCGGCGCCGGCCGCCGGTTGCGCCCATACACCGACACCCTGCCGAAGGCGCTGGTGCCGGTCGACGGGGAGCGGACCGTCCTGGACCTCACCCTCGCCAACTTCGCCGAGGTCGGGCTGCGCGAGGCCGCGATCGTCGTCGGCTACCGCAAGGAGGCGGTCTACGACCGCAAGGACGCCCTGGAGAGCAAGTACGGCGTCAAGCTCCACCTGGTCGAGAACGACAAGGCCGAGGAGTGGAACAACGCCTACTCCCTGTGGTGCGCCCGCGACCTCTTCGCCGAGGGCCTGCTGCTCGCCAACGGCGACACCGTCCACCCGGCCTCCGTCCAGCGCACCATGCTGGAGGGCAACCAGCGGCTGACCGAGGCCGGCCAGGCCCCGGGCATCCTGCTCGCCCTCGACACGGTGAAGAAGCTCGCCGACGAGGAGATGAAGGTCGTCGTCGACCCCGCCGCCGGCATGCGCCGCATCACCAAGCTGATGGACCCGGCCGAGGCGACCGGCGAGTACATCGGCGTCACCGTGATCAACCCCTCCGCCGCCGCCGACCTCACCGACGCGCTGCGCGCCACCTACGAGCGCGACCCGCAGCTGTACTACGAGGACGGCTACCAGGAGATGGTCGACCGGGGCCTGCGGATCGACGTGCAGCCGATCGGCGAGGTCTCCTGGGTCGAGGTCGACAACCACGACGACCTGGCGAAGGCGCGGGAGATCGCGTGCCGGTACTGACCCGACTGGTCCCCTCGCCGCTGTTCGTCGAGGTCCGCCCGGGCGCGCTGGACGCGCTCGGCGGGATCCTCGCGGACCAGCGGCTGTCGGCCTCGGGCCGGATCGCGGTGGCGATCAGCAACGGCTCCGGCGCCGCCATGCGCGAGCGCCTGGAGCCGGCCCTGCCCGGCGCCGACTGGTTCAGCGTGGACGACGGCAGCCTGGACAGCGCGGTGCGCTTCGCCGAGGAGATGCGCGGCGGCCACTACGACGCGGTCGTGGGCCTCGGCGGCGGCAAGATCATCGACGCCGCCAAGTACGCCGCGGCCCGGGTCGGCCTGCCGCTGGTCGCGGTGGCCACCAACCTCGCCCACGACGGGATCTGCTCGCCGGTCTCCACGCTCGACAACGACGCCGGCCGGGGCTCCTACGGGGTGCCCAGCCCGATCGGCATCGTCGTCGACCTGGACGTGATCCGCCAGGCCCCGCCGCGCTTCGTGGCGGCCGGCATCGGCGACGTCGTCTCCAACATCTCCGCCTGCGCGGACTGGGAGCTGTCGCACGCGGTCACCGGCGAGCCGGT
Source organism: Kitasatospora sp. NPDC093558 (assembly GCF_040683475.1). NCBI lineage: Bacteria > Bacillati > Actinomycetota > Actinomycetes > Kitasatosporales > Streptomycetaceae > Kitasatospora > Kitasatospora sp. NPDC093558. The sequence goes on from NZ_JBFBDY010000169.1 coordinate 5,616, forward strand.
GGACGGGCTGGCCGTGGCGATGGCCCGCTCGGCGGGCGAGAACCTGCTGCGCCACCCCGGGAACCTGGCCGACCAGGACCTCCTGACGGCGCTCGCGGAAGCCCTGGTACTGTCCGGCATCGCGATGAACATCGCGGGCAGCACCCGGCCCTCGTCGGGCGCCTGCCACGAGATCTCGCATGCCCTGGACGTGCTGTATCCCAAGCGGTCCGCCCAGCACGGCGAACAGGTCGGCCTCGGCGCGGCGTTCGCCAGCTTCCTGCGGGGCGAGCGCGAGCTGACCGGTCTGATCGTGGAGCGCCTGGCGCGCCACGGACTGCCGGTGACCGCCGCTCAGATCGGCTTCACCGAGGCGGAGTTCACCGAGGCGGTGCACTACGCTCCGAACACCCGGCCGGGCCGCTTCACCATCCTCGAGCACCTCGACCTCTCCCCCTCAGCAATCAGGGACGCGTACGCCGACTATGTCCAAGCCGTCAACAGCTGACCCCTCCACCGCGGGCGCCCAGCGGCCCCCGGTGGACCTGACCCGCCGGCCCTCGATCGAGGAGCTGCGCGCGGTGATCCACCCGGAGGGCATGCTCCAGCGCCGCAGCGCCGAGCACTGGGCCGGGCGCCTGTACATGCGGAGCATCTCGCTGCGGGTCACGCGGGTGCTCTCCACCGTCACGGCGATCACGCCCAACGGCCTCACCTACCTGATGATGGTCACCGGCGTCCTGGCCGGCGCCGCGCTCGTGGTGCCGGGCCTGACCGGCGCCGTCCTCGGCGCCCTGCTGATCCAGCTGTACCTGCTGCTGGACTGCGTGGACGGCGAGGTGGCGCGCTGGCGCCGGCAGACCTCGCTCACCGGCGTGTACCTGGACCGGGTCGGCCACTACATGTCCGAGGCGGCGCTGCTGACCGGTCTCGGCCTGCGCGGCTGCGACCTCTTCCACCGGCAGGGCGCGGCGGCGCACTGGGAGTGGGCCTTCCTCGGCACGCTGGCCGCGCTCGGCGCGATCCTGATCAAGTCCGAGACGGACCTGGTGGACGTGGCCCGGGCCCGCAGCGGTCTGACGGCCGTCGAGGACAGCGCCTCGGTGCCGCGCTCCGCCGCGGTGGCCAAGGCCCGCCGGGCGGCCTCGCTGCTGAAGTTCCACCGCCTGGTGGGCGCGGTCGAGGCCTCGCTGTTCATCCTCGCCGCCGGCATCGCCGACGCCGTCCACGGCGGTCTGTTCTTCACCCGGCTCGCCGTGGTCGTGCTGGCCGCGATCGCCATGCTGCAGACCGTCCTGCACCTGCTGAGCATCGTCCTTTCGAGCAGGCTCCGATGAACACTTCCACGAGCACGCGCCCCGACGCCGAGGACTTCCGCCTCGGCGCGGTGATCATCACGATGGGCAACCGCCCGGCCGAGCTGAACGCCCTGATCGAGTCGGTCCGCGCCCAGGAGGGCCCGGCGGTCGAGCTGGCCGTGGTCGCCAACGGCGCGCCGCTGCCGCCGCTGCCCGAGGGCGTGCGCAGCGTCGAGCTGCCGGAGAACCTCGGCATCCCGGGCGGGCGCAACGTCGGCATCGAGCTGTTCGGCCGCGACGGGCGGGACGTCGACGCCGTCCTGTTCCTGGACGACGACGGCCACCTGCCGCGTACCGACTCCGCCCGCCTCCTGCGCGAGGCCTTCACCGCCGATCCGGGGCTGGGCATCGTCTCGTTCCGGATCGCCGACCCCGACACCGGCGTCACCGCGCGCCGGCACGTGCCCCGGCTGCGCGCCAGCGACCCGCTGCGCTCGTCCCGGGTGACGACCTTCCTGGGCGGCGCGAGCGCCGTGCGCTGCACGGTGTTCGAGCAGGCGGGGCAGCTGCCCGCCGAGTTCTTCTACGCGCACGAGGAGACCGACCTCGCGTGGCGCGCGCTGGACGCCGGCTGGGCCATCGACTACCGGGCGGACGTGGTCCTGCACCACCCGACGACCTCGCCGGCCCGGCACGCCACGTACTTCCACAACGTGGCGCGGAACAGGGTTTGGCTCGCGAGGCGGAACCTTCCGGCCCTGTTCGTGCCTCTCTATCTGGGAACCTGGTTCCTGCTGACCCTGGCCCGCCGCCCCTCCCCGGAGGCGCTGAAGGCCTGGTGGGGCGGGTTCCGGGCGGGCTGGCGCGAACCTTGCGGTCCGCGCCGCCCGATGCGATGGCGTACCGTTTGGCGACTGACCAGGCTGGGCCGTCCACCGGTCATCTGATCTCATTTGATCGAGTGATCGATCGCTGCGGCCGGTGACCACACACCGGCCGGACTCCCCCGTGATCCCAGTGGATCCCCATCGGCGCAAGGCCGGCGGACCCCCGCCGACCGGCCGCCCCGACCGATCCCGCGTGAAGGACGAATGTGTCGACAGTGAGTGAACCCGTCAGCCTCTCAGCCCCCAGGGGGGCGGACGCGGGCCTGACCCCCAAGCAGCTTGCGGACAAGTACGGCCTGTCCGTGAGCGGCCGGCGGCCCGGCCTGTTCGCCTACACCAAGCAGCTCTGGGCCCGGCGCCACTTCATCTGGGCCTTCGCCACCGCCCGCCTGGTGGCGCAGTACACCGATGCCAAGCTCGGCCAGCTGTGGCAGGTCGTGACGCCGCTGCTGAACTGCGCGGTGTTCTACCTTGTCTTCGGCGTCATCCTGCAGAACAAGAACGGCTTCCCCGAGGGCACCTACATCGCGTGGCTGTGCATCGGCGTCTTCGTCTTCCAGTTCACCCAGAACGCGGTGCAGTCCGGCACCCGGGCGATCTCCGACAGCCTCGGGCTGATCCGCGCGCTGCACTTCCCGCGCGCCTGCCTGCCGATCGCCTTCACCGTGATCCAGCTCCAGCAGCTGCTGATCTCGATGGTGGTGCTGGTCGTGACCGTGCTGTCGGCCGGCATCACCCCGGGCCGCACCTGGCTGCTGATCATCCCGGCGCTGATCCTGCAGACGATGTTCAACACCGGCGTCTCGCTGATCTTCGCCCGGATCGGCGCCAAGACCAGTGACATCTCCCAGCTCATCCCGTTCGTGATGCGGGCCTGGATGTTCCTGTCCGGCGTGATGTTCAGCATCCAGGACAAGATCCAGGAGTGGCCGAAGTACATCCAGACGATCATGGCCCTCAACCCGGCCTCGGTCTACATGGACCTGCTGCGGCACGCCTTCGCGCCGATCATCTACAACCACCACCAGCCCGCGCACCAGACGATCCCGCCGCACCAGTGGACGTACGGCATCGCCTGGGGCGTGGGGATGTTCATCGTCGGATACGTCTTCTTCTGGAAGGCCGAGGAGGAGTACGGCCGTGGCTGATGCCGATCTGAACCAGCGCGACACCGTCCGGGACACCGACGTCGCCCGCGAGCCCACCGTCGTCGTCGACGACGTGCACATCGTCTACCGGGTGCACGGCGCCGGCTCCGGCAAGGGCAGTGCCACCTCGGCGCTCAGCCGCATCGTCAGCCGCAAGCGCTCGGCCGGCGTGCGCGAGGTGCACGCCGTGCGCGGCATCAGCTTCACCGCCTACAAGGGCGAGGCGGTCGGCCTGATCGGCTCGAACGGCTCCGGCAAGTCGACCATGCTGGCCGCCATCGCGGGCCTGCTGCCGACCGAGAAGGGCGGCATCTACACCAACGGCCAGCCCTCGCTGCTGGGCGTGAACGCGGCCCTGATGAACGAGCTCACCGGTGAGCGCAACGTCGTCCTCGGCTGCCTCGCGATGGGCATGCCGCCCGCCGAGGTGCGCCGCCGCTACCAGGACATCGTCGAGTTCTCCGGCATCAACGAGAAGGGCGACTTCATCTCCCTTCCGATGCGCACGTACTCCTCCGGCATGGGCGCCCGCCTGCGGTTCTCCATCGCCGCCGCGAAGACCCACGACGTGCTGCTGATCGACGAGGCGCTGGCCACCGGCGACCAGGCGTTCCAGCAGCGCAGCAAGAAGCGGATCGAGGAGCTGCGCCAGTCGGCCGGTACGGTCTTCCTGGTCAGCCACGACAACAGCTCGATCCGCGAGGTCTGCGAGCGGACCATCTGGATCGAGCACGGCGAGCTGGTCATGGACGGTCCGACCGAAGAGGTCGTCGGTCGGTACGAGCGCGGCGAGCGCCCGTAGCACCCAAACCGCGCAGGGGGCCGGTTCCGGGACTTCCCGGGGCCGGCCCCTGCCGTGTGTCCGGCTGTGTCCTGCCGTGTGCCCGGCCCCGGCCGGGCGTTCGCGCCGGTAGTCCGGGTGGCCCGCCCCCGGCGGGGTGAGCGCCCCGTGCGCCGGGCGGGGCGCTCTTCTGCGGCGCGGCCCGTGGTGTCAGGCTGTAGGCGCGGGGGCCGTGTGCCGGACGTGACGCCCGTGCTCGGACGCGTGTCCGAGTCGGGCCGGTGATGCCCATCGGTGTAGAACGGGGGAGTGACAGCAGTGTCGGCTTCGGCCCAGCCCAGCAACGAGCCCGTGGACCAGACCGCGGGGGTGACCCTGGAGAAGGCGAGCGCGGAGAACTTCCCGGTCGCCCCCTTCTTCCTGCCCGCCGCCTGGCGCGGCGACCTGATGGCGGTCTACGGCTTCGCCCGGCTGGTCGACGACGCGGGCGACGGCGACCTCGCCGACCCGGCCGGCGCGGCCCGCCTCCTCGGCGTCGAAACCCCCCTCCCGGAGCCCGCCGCCACCCCTTCGGCCCAGTGCGGCCCGCCCGCTCCCGGCGAGGTCGCCTTCCGGCTCGCCCTGCTCGACGGACTGGAGCGCGACCTCGACCGGGCGTTCGAGGCGGCGCTCCACCCGGCCCCCTGCCATGTGCCCGGCGCCGACCGGCCCCGGCACCCGCTGATGCGCGCCCTCGTTCCGCTCGTGAACAAGCACGGACTGACCCCCGAGCCCTTCCGCCGCCTGATCGAGGCCAACCGGGTGGACCAGACCATCGCCCGCTACGCCACCTGGGACGACCTCGTCGGCTACTGCACCCTGTCCGCCGACCCGGTCGGCCGGCTGGTCCTCGCCATCGCCGGCGTCTCCACGCCCGAGCGGATCGAGCTGTCCGACGCGATCTGCACCGCCCTCCAGGTGGTCGAACACCTCCAGGACGTCGCCGAGGACCTCGCCCGCGGCCGGATCTACCTGCCGGCCGAGGACCTCGCGCGCTTCGGCGTCACCGAGGCCGACCTCGCCGCCCCCTCCGCCGACGGCGCGGTCCGCGAACTGATCGCCTTCGAGGCCGAGCGGGCCCGCACCCTGCTCGACCGCGGCGCGCCATTGGTAGGTACGGTTCGGGGGAGGCTTCGACTGCTCCTGGCGGGATTCACCGCAGGTGGCTACGCGGCCCTGGCGGCCGTCGAGGACGCCGGGTACGACGTGCTCGCCCAGCAGGCGAAGCCGGACAAGCGCCGCCTCGCAGCGAGGGCGGCGGCCATCTTCGCGAAGGGAAGGTGAACGCCCGAGTGGCGGCATCACCACTGGCGTCGGCCCAGGTCATGGCGGCGTACCGGTACTGCGAGGCAGTCACCGGGCTGCAGGCGCGCAACTTCAGCTACGGCATCCGGCTGCTGCCCGAGCCCAAACGGCTGGCGATGTCGGCCCTGTACGCCCTGGCCCGCCGGGTGGACGACATCGGCGACGGCGACCTGCCCGCCGACCGCAAGGCCGAGGCGCTGCTGCGCACCCGCGAACTGCTGGACGACGTCCGCGGCGGCAAGGTCGCCGAGGACGACACCGACCCGATCAAGGTCGCCCTCGCGGACGCGGCCCGGCGCTTCCCGATCCCGCTCGGCGGCTTCGACGAGCTGATCGACGGCGTCGAGATGGACCTCAAGGGCGCCGAGTACCAGACGTACGAGGAGCTCAAGGTCTACTGCCGCTGCGTGGCCGGCGCGATCGGCCGGCTGTCGCTCGGCGTGTACGGCTGCGACGACCCCGAGCGCGGGGCGCACTACGCCGACACCCTCGGCCTCGCGCTCCAGCTCACCAACATCCTGCGCGACCTGCGCGAGGACGCCCTCAACGGCCGCACCTACCTGCCCACCGAGGACCTGGTCAGGTTCGGCTGCCAGCAGGGCTTCGCCCAGCCGAGGCCGCCGGCCGGCGCGGACTTCACCGGCCTGGTCGCCTTCGAGGCCGCCCGGGCCCAGGCCGCGTTCGAGGAGGGCCTGCGGCTGCTGCCGATGCTCGACCGCCGCAGCCGCGCCTGCACGGCCGCGATGGCCGGCATCTACCACCGGCTGCTCGGCCGGATCGCCGCCGACCCCGAGTCGGTGCTGCGCGGCCGGGTCTCGCTGCCGGGCTGGGAGAAGGCGTACGTGGCGCTTTCCGGGCTCGCCGGGGGGCGTTCTTGATTCTCGCCGCAGTTCTGTCACGCTGTGTCAGCGGGGAATCACGCATGGGTAGAGCCGTGTTGTCCACGACCGTGCCGACCACGGCAGCCGCCACCGGGCGGTCCAGCGATCGCGAGGGGGAGGGCCGATGACCGGGCGAGCCGATGCCGCGCGCCCGGCCGCCGTCGTGGTCGGCGGCGGCCTGGCCGGGATCACCGCCGCGCTGCGCCTGGCCGAGGCCGGGCAGAAGGTCACGCTGGTGGAGGGGCGGCCCCGGCTCGGCGGCCTCGCCTTCTCCTTCCGGCGCGGCGAGCTGACCGTCGACAACGGCCAGCACGTCTACCTGCGCTGCTGCACCGCCTACCGCGGCCTGCTCGACCGGCTCGGCGCCGCCAGGCTCACCCACCTGCAGGAGCGGCTCGACGTCCCGGTGCTCTCCGTCACCGGGCCCGCCGACGCGCCCGTGCGCACCCTCGGCCGGCTGCGCCGGGCCGGCCTGCCCGTCCCGCTGCACCTGGCCGGCAGCCTCGCCCGCTACCCGCACCTCGGCCCGGCCGACCGGGCCAGGGTCGTGCGCGGCGCGCTCGCCCTCCAGCGCCTCGACCTGCAGGACCCAGCGCTGGACGGCACGTCCTTCGGCGCGTGGCTGCGCCGCCAGGGGCAGAACGACCGGACCCTCGCCGCCGTGTGGGACCTGGTCGGCGTCGCCACCGTGAACGCCTACGCCGACGACATGTCGCTGGCGCTCGCGGCCATGGTGTTCAAGACCGGCCTGCTCTCCGACCCGGGCGCCTCCGACATCGGCATCGCCGCCGTCCCGCTCGGCACCATC
>NZ_JBFBDY010000170.1:0-12694 GCF_040683475.1 Kitasatospora sp. NPDC093558
CGGCGGGCGACCGCCCGGGTGACGGCGCCGTAGCCGTGGTCGGTGACGAGGACGCGGTCGCCGGGTACGAGCGGGACGGTGTCCAGGGCGACCGCGACCGCCTCGGTGACGTTGGTGACCAGCGCGAGGCGCTCGGCGTCGGTGCCGAGCTCGGCGGCGATCCGGACGCGGGCGGCGGCGATCCGGGCGGGCAGGTCGGCGAAGAAGTCGTCCGGGTCGAGCTCGTGCTCGGTGCGCAGCCGCTCCTGCACCCGCTGGACGGGCAGCGGCACGGCGCCGTACGAGCCGTGGTTCAGGTGCGCCGCGTCCGTCGAGAGGCCGAACAGCCCGTCGGCCTCGGCCAGCGGCGCGGGGGGTTCGACGGTCGGCAGGTCCTCGGTCACTGCACTCTCCTCCTGCTGGTGTTGTGTGACATTTCACATGACGTACCCCTGGCCCGGCAAGGCGCCGTCCGGCCACCATCGGGCGATGACCATCACGGACCCCTTCCTCACCCTCAGCGCCCGAACCGGCCGGTTCGCCTTCGGTGCCCCGCGTGCGACCACGCTCAGCGAGGACGGTACCCGGCTGCTGCTGCTCCGCTCGGCCGGTCCGGAAGATCCGGTCGAGCGCCTGTACCTGCTCGACACCGAGACCAGTGCCGAGCGCCTCGTCGCCGATCCCGCCGCACTCGCCCCCGGCCGCACCGGCCACCGCGACGACCTGCCCGCCGTCGAACGCCGGCTGCGCGAACGGACCCGCCTGGCCGCCCCCGGCATCGGCACGTACGCGGCCACCGCCGACCTCGCCGTCGCCGTGTTCGCCCTCGACGGCCGGCTCTTCCGGGTCGACACCGCCACCGGCGTCGGCACCGAACTGCCCACCGCAGGGCCCGCGTTCGACCCCCGCCCGGACGCCACCGGCGCGCGCGTCGCCTACGTCGCGGACGACGCGCTGTACGTCACCCCGGACCTCGCGCCCCTCTCCCCCGCCGACGGAGCCCGCTGGGGCGTCGCCGAGTTCGCCGCCGCCGAGGAGCTCGGCCGCTCCCGCGGCCACTGGTGGCGCCCGGACGGCGGCGCGCTGCTCGCCGCCCGGGTGGACGAATCCGCCCTGCCCCGGCGGTACTTCGCCGATCCGGCCCAACCCGGCCTGCCCGCCGAGGACTTCGCCTACCCGCAGGCCGGCGGCCCGAACGCCGACGTCCGGCTGTGGGTCCTCGGCCTGGACCGTCGCCGCACACAACTCCGCTGGGACGCACAGGCGTTCCCGTACGTCTGCGATGCGCGATGGGCCTCCGACGACGAGATCCTGCTGACCGTCGCCGACCGCCTCCAGCAGAACGTCCTGCTGCTCACCGCCGACCCCGGCACCGGCGAGACCCGCGAACTCTCCCGCACCACCGACGAATTCTGGGTCGACGACCTGCCCGGCACCCCGGCCCGGCTCCCCGACGGCCGCCTCCTCACCGCCCACGACACCCCGGACGCCCGCGGCCTCGCCCTCGACGGCAAGCCGCTCGACACCACCGGCCTGCAGATCCGCCGGGTGACCGGCGGCCTGCACGGCCGGCTGCTCTGCGAGACCACCGACGGCGACCCGGCCGACCAGCACGTCCACCTCGTCGACCCGGACGGCGGCCCGCCCGAGCGGCTCAGCGGCGGCCCCGGCGTCCACTCCGCCCTCGCCGCCGCCGGCACCCTGCTGCTCACCTCGGCCACCCCCGACGGCGTCCGCCGCACGCTGTGGCTGCCCGACGGCCGCGAACTCCCGCTCACCGACCTGAGCGCCACCCTTCCGCTGCGCGTCCGTCCCCAGCTGGCCCGGGTCACCGAACTCGCCCTGCCCACCGCCGTCGTGTACCCGCGCGACCACGTCCCCGGCCGCCGCCTGCCCGTCCTCCTCGACGTCTACGGCGGCCCCGGCTTCCAGGCCGTCGCGAGCGAGCCGCGCCGCTGGCAGCTCCGCCAGTGGTGGGCCGACCAGGGCTTCGCCGTCGTCACCACCGACAACCGCGGCACCCCATTCGTCTCCCCCGGCTTCACCCGGGCGATCTTCCGCTGCTTCTCCCAGGTGGCCCTCGACGACCAGGTGGCCGCGCTGCACGCCCTCGCCGAGCGCCACCCCGACCTCGACCTCGGCCGGGTCGGTGTGCGCGGCTGGTCGTACGGCGGCTACTTCGCCGCGCTCGCCGTGCTGCGCCGCCCGGACGTCTTCCACACCGCCAGCGCGGGCGCCCCGCCCACCGACTTCCGGCAGTACGACACCGCCTACACCGAGCGCTACCTCGGCCTGCCGCACGACAACCCGGAGGGCTACGCCGACGACTGCCTGATCGCCGACGCCCCCGCGCTGACCCGCCCGCTGCTGCTGATCCACGGGCTGGCCGACGACAACGTCCACCCCTCGCACACGCTGCAGCTCTCCCGCGCGCTCACCCGGGCGGGCCGCCCGCACCGCGTCCTGCCGCTGCCCGGCGTCACGCACATGACGCCCGGCGGAGTGGGCGAGCAGATCGCCCAGGCCGAACTCGCCTTCCTCCGGGAGACTTTGGGCTGATCCATTGAGTTCCGCCGGACCGGACTGCCACACTCCCCGTGATCACCGCCCGGTCCGGGCGGCGGAGCGACACGGGGAGCGCACGAGATGAAGATCCAGAGACCTGGCCCGATCAACCAGCGCCAGTGGACGCCGCTGACCGCCGTCAACGGCGGGGTCGCCTTCGGACTGGAGCTCGCGCTGCTCGCGGCGCTCTGCTACTGGGGGTTCAAGACCGGCGGCAACCTCGGCGCCCGGCTGCTCCTCGGGATCGGCGCGCCCGCCCTCGCGGCGACCGTCTGGGGCCTGTTCCTGGCCGCGGGCGGACCCAGGTACCGGCTGCCGCTCGCCGCCGAGATCGTCCTCAAGCTCGTGGTCCTCGGCGCGGGCGCCCTGGCCCTGTACGCCACCGGCCGCACCACGCTCGGGACGGTGTACGCCGTGCTCGCGGTGGTCACCACGGCCGTGGAGTACACCACCCGCTAGAACGGCGAGAGCCCCGGGTCCCCCCGACGAAAAGGGACCCGGGGCCGCTCCTGCGGCCTCACCGCCGACGGGCGGTGAGGGCCGCGCTCACGACACCGAACAGCGTGATCGCCGCGATGCCGAAGGTCATGTACCGGGCCGAGGCCAGCATGCTGTCCCCACCCAGGCTGATCATCGTCCCGGACACCGCCGACATCACCGCGAACGCGATGAGCTGCGTCGTGCTGAGCGCCGCGGCCGCCTTGCCGCCCTCGGCCGGGTCCGCGCTGCTGCTCATCGCCGCCACGCTCAGGTGCGGGAACGCCAGCCCGATGCCCGTACCGGCCACGAACAGCACCCCCGCCCACAGCACCACGCGCGCCCCGGAGGCGTCCGCCGTCTGCAGCAGCCCGTACGCCAGCAGGCCGGCCGTCAGCACCACCGGGCCGGTGCGGATCGCCCGGGCCCGGCCGCGGGCGGAGACGATGCCGACGCTGAACAGCTGCGCCGACGTCCAGCCGGCCGACACCGCCGCGCCGAGGAACCCGGCGACCAGCGGGCCGAGCCCGCCCAGTTCCTGGCCGAACAACGGGATGAAGTTCTCCGGGATCACGCCCCCGCACAGCACCGCGACCGTCAGGTAGAGCCACTTCAGGCGGTTGCCCGCCCGGTACGTCTGGCGCGGCAGCACGGTCGCCGCCCGGCCGCGCTCGACGCCGACGAACCCGGCCAGCAGCAGGACGCCCACCGCGATCGACACCCCGGTGGCCCACCCGCGTGGCACCGTCGAGCTGACGCTGAACGCCGCCGCCGCGAGCGACAGCAGCACCAGCGACGGCAGCGGCACCGGCCCGGCCCCCGACCCCGCGCCCGACCGGCCCGGCAGCACCCGGCGGGCCAGCGCCGCCAGCCCCAGCGCGGCGACCAGCAGCAGCACGTACGCCCAGCGCCACGCGCCCAGCTGGGCGAAGAGCCCGCCCAGCGACGGCCCGACCAGCGTGCCGACGCCCCACATCGCCGAGACCAGCCCGGCCGCCCGGGTCCACAGCCGCTCCGGCAGCGCGCTGCGGATGACGGCGAAGCCGAGCCCGGCCACCAGGCCGCCGCCGAGGCCCTGCACCACCCGGCCGACGATCAGCGCCTCCATCGACGGACTGGCCGCGTTGAGGACGGCGCCCGCGCCGAAGACCAGGAACCCGAGGACGTAGGCGCGCGCCGCGCCCAGCCGCTCCAACAGCCGGCTGACCAGCATCGAGGCGATCACGGCCGCCATCAGGAAACCGGTGGCCACCCACGCGTAGTACCGGGCGCCACCGATGTCGGCCACGATCGACGGCATCAGCGCGGCGGTGAAGTAGAGGTTCATCGCATACAGCGCGACCCCGCCCGCGAGGATCGACGCCGGCGCCGCGAACTGCAGGGAGAAGAGTTCGCGCCAGCCCGCCGGGGGCCCGGGCGGCAATCGTTCGGATTCGTAACTTCCCTGTTCGGTACGGACTTCGGGGCTCTGCTTCGCGACTGATTCGATCACGTCCGGTACGCTAGATCTTCAACAGGGCTTGAAGTCAAGGAGCGCCAGGAGGAGCCGCCATGGACACCGCACCGGTCGACCTGCTGAGCGTCGGCGAGGTGGCCCGGCGGGCCGGGATCGCCACCTCGGCGGTGCGCTTCTACGAGGAACAGGGGCTGATCTCCTCCGAACGCACCACCGGCAACCAGCGCCGCTACCGCCGGCACGTGCTGCGCCGGCTCTCCCTCGTCCTGGTCGCCAAGCGGCTCGGCATCCCGCTGTCCGAGGTAGCCGAGGTCTTCGCCGCACTGCCCGAGGACCGGATGCCCAGCAAGCGCGACTGGGAGCGCATCTCCACCAAGTGGGCCGAGCAACTGCGGATCCGCCGCGCCGAACTGGAACGCCTGGAGTCGGAGCTCACCGGCTGCATCGGCTGCGGCTGCGTGTCGCTGCGCCGCTGCCGGGTGCTCAACCCCGGCGACGAACTCGCCGCCGAGGGGCCGGGCCCGCGCCGGCTGCCGCCGCTCTCCGGCTAGGGCTGGTACCCGGCCGGGCGCGGCCCTCGTGGGTCCCCACCGCGCCCGACCGGGGGTCTGCAGCCGGTCAGGCCTCCGGGAAGTGGCAGGCCGCCTCCCGGCCGCCCGGACCGGCGATCTTCAGCAGCGGCCGCTCCGTGCGGCACACCTCCTGCGCCTTCGGACAGCGCGGATGGAACGTGCAGCCGGACGGCGGGTTCGCCGGGCTCGGCGGATCCCCCAGCAGCACGATCCGCTCGCGCCGCCGCTCCGCCGCCGGATCGGGCAACGGCACCGCCGACAGCAGCGCCTTCGTGTACGGGTGCGCGGGGCTGCCGTACACCTCGGCCTTGTCGCCGATCTCCACGATCCGGCCCAGGTACATCACCGCGACCCGGTCGCACACCCGCTTCACCACCGACAGGTCGTGCGCGATGAACACGTACGCGAGGCCCAGCTCGCGCTGCAACTCCTCCATCAGATTGACGACTTGGGCCTGGATCGACACGTCGAGCGCGGACACCGGCTCGTCCGCGATCACCAGCTTCGGCGAGGTTGCCAGCGACCGGGCGATGCCGATGCGCTGCGCCTGGCCGCCGGAGAACTCGTGCGGGTAGCGGTCGAGGTGCTCCGGGATCAGCCCGACCAGCTCCATCAACTCGCCGGCCCGCTTGCGCGCCTCCGCCGCGCCCGCCCCCTGGACCAGCAGCGGCTCGGAGATGATCCGGGCCACCGTCTGGCGGGGGTTGAGCGAGGAGTACGGGTCCTGGAAGACCATCTGCAAGTGCCGCCGGTGCGGGCGCAGTTGGGACTGGGACAGGCCGCCGATCTCGGTGCCGTCGAAGGTGACGGTGCCCGCGGTCGGGTCGAGCAGCCGGACGATCATCCGCCCGGTGGTGGACTTGCCGCAGCCGGACTCGCCGACCAGGCCCAGCGTCTCGCCCCGGCCGACGTCGAAGGAGACCCCGTCGACGGCCCGCACCGGCGCCCCCGGACGGCCCGTACGGCCCCGGCGCCCCGGGAACGTCTTCACCAAGTCCCGTACGGAAAGCAGGGTTTCAGCCATCACACGACCTCTTCCGGCACCAGCGGCAGGTGGCAGGCGGCCTGGTGGCCGGGGCCGAGCGGGCCCAGGACGGGGCGCTCGGCCAGGCAGCGGGCGTGCTCGTCGGCGGTCGCGGCGGTGGTGCGGGCGCAGCGCGGCGCGAAGGAGCAGCCGGGGGCGGGGGCGATCAGCGACGGCGGGCTGCCGGGGATGGCGCGCAGCGGGGCGTCGTCGGTGTCGTCGAGGCGGGGCAGGGAGTCGAGCAGGCCGCGGGTGTAGGGGTGGGCGGGGGTGGCGAACAGCCGGTCCACCGGGGCCTGTTCGGCGGCCCGTCCGCCGTACATGACGAGCACCTCGTGGGCGACCCGGGCGACGACGCCGAGGTCGTGGGTGATCATGACGACGCCGAGGCCGCGCTCCTGCTGGATCCGGGCGATCAGGTCGAGGATCTGCGCCTGCACGGTGACGTCGAGCGCGGTGGTCGGCTCGTCGGCGATCAGCAGGTCGGGTTCGCAGGCGAGCGCCATGGCGATCATGACGCGCTGGCGCATGCCGCCGGAGAACTGGTGCGGGTACTCGTCGACGCGGCGGGCGGGTTCGGGGATGCCGACCTCGGTGAGCATCTCGACGGCGCGCCGGCGGCCGGCCTTGCGGGAGGCCTTGAAGTGCACGCGGTAGTGCTCGGCGATCTGCTCGCCGACGGTGTAGAAGGGGTGCAGGCTGGACAGCGGGTCCTGGAAGATCATCGCGATCCGCCGGCCGCGGACGGTGCCGAGCTCCCGTTCGCCGAGCCCGTTGAGCTCCCGCCCGTCGAGCCGGATCGAGCCGGTGACGGCCGCGCCGCGGTGCAGGCCCATGACGGCGAGCGAGGTGACGGACTTGCCGCTGCCGGACTCGCCGACCAGGCCGAGCGTGCGTCCGGCGTCGACGGCGAAGGAGATGCCGTCGACGGCCCGGACGGTGCCGCGGGGGGTGTCGAAGGAAACCTTGAGGTCGTCGACTTCCAACAGGACGGTCATCAGTACCTCACTCTCGGGTCGACGAACGCGTAGAGCAGGTCGACCAGCAGGTTCGCCGCGACGATGAAGGAGGCCGCGAGCAGGGTGACGCCGAGGATGACCGGCTGGTCGGAGCGGACCAGCGCGTCGTAGAAGAGCCGTCCGACGCCGGGCAGTCCGAAGATGGACTCGGTGATGACGGCGCCGGCCAGCAGCCCGCCGAGGTCCATGCCGAAGATGGTCAGGATCGGCGTCATCCCGGAGCGCAGCCCGTGCTTGACGGTGACGGTCAGGCCCGGCAGTCCCTTGGCACGGGCGGTGCGGATGTACGGCTCCGCCATCGCCTCGATCATCGAGTTGCGGCTCTGCCGGGCGTACATGGCCGCGTAGAGCAGGGCGAGGGCGATCCAGGGCAGGAGCAGGTTGGAGGCCCACTCCAGCGGTCCGTCGGCCAGCGTGTGGTAGGCCGGGTAGGGCAGCAGTCCGGCCGTCCTGACGACGCCCCAGATCAGCATGATCGAGGTGAAGTAGACCGGCAGCGACGCGGCGCCGACCGAGAACACCATCAGCGTGCGGTCGACGGCCGAGCCCTTGCGCAGCGCCGAGGTGACGCCCGCGCCGAGGCCGAGGGCCAGCCAGAGCACGGCCGCGCCGAGCGCGAGCGAGACGGAGACCGGCAGCCGGTCGGTGAGCAGGTCCCAGACCGGCAGCGAGTACTCGTACGAGTAGCCGAGGCACGGGAAGCCGCAGTGCACGGCGCTGGGGCCGCTGCCGTAGTCGCGGCCGGCGAAGATGCCGGTGATGTAGGTGGCGAACTGCTCCCAGACCGGCTTGTCCAGGCCCATCGCGGCCTTGACCTCGGCGATCCGCTCGGGGCTGCAGGTCTTGCCGCAGGCCGCGACGGCCGGGTCCGAGGGCAGCAGGTAGAAGATGGTGAAGGTGATGGCGCAGACGGCCAGCAGGATGCCGACCGTGCCGAGCAGGCGGCGGCCGAGGTAGAGCGTCACGACCGGCCTCCTCGGGGGTCGAGGATGTCGCGCAGCGCGTCGCCGAGCAGGGTGAAGGCGAGGACGGCGAGGAACAGGAAGGCCGTCGGGATGAGGAAGTACGTCGGGTCGGTCTCGTAGAAGCTGATGCTCTCGGCGATCATCTGGCCCCACGAGGGGGTCGGCGGGCGCACGCCCACGCCGAGGTAGCTGAGCGCGGCCTCGGTGGCGATCATGCCGGGGACGAGCAGCGTCGTGTAGGCGATGATCGGTCCCGAGACGTTGGGCAGGATCTCGCGGGTGAGGATCCGCCAGGAGCCGGCGCCGCCGACCTTGGCGGCCTCGACGTATTCGCGGTGCTTGAGCGAGAGGGTCTGGCCGCGGACGACGCGGGCGATGCCCGGCCATGTGAACAGGCCGATGACCAGGGTGATCAGCAGGATACGGTTGACGTCCTTGGCCACCGACATCATCGAGATCATGAAGATCAGCGACGGGAACGACATGGTGAGGTCCATCAGCCGGGAGAGCACGGCGTCGGTGCGGCCGCCGAAGTAGCCGGCGGCGATCCCGATCA
Organism: Kitasatospora sp. NPDC093558; assembly: GCF_040683475.1. Taxonomy (NCBI): domain Bacteria; kingdom Bacillati; phylum Actinomycetota; class Actinomycetes; order Kitasatosporales; family Streptomycetaceae; genus Kitasatospora; species Kitasatospora sp. NPDC093558. The sequence continues at coordinate 8,614 of NZ_JBFBDY010000170.1, forward strand.
GGGTGCCGGTGGCCACGACGACCGCGGTGGCGGTGAACGCGATCAGCAGCGAGACCTGGCCGCCGTGCAGGACCCGGGCGAACAGGTCGCGCCCGGTGGCGGGTTCGACGCCCAGCCAGTGCCGGGTGCCGATCCCGCCGAAGTCGCCGATCGGCAGGCCGCCGAGGTACGGGTCGATGGCCCGTTTGTCGAACTCCTCGGGGGACCAGCCGCCGAGCGCGCTCAGCGGGCCGGCCAGCGCGGCCAGCAGGACCAGGAGGGCGACGGTGACCAGGCCGAACCTGGCCGGCGCCTTCGCCCACAGCCGGTCCCAGACCAGCCGCCAGGGCCCGCGCCCGGCGGCCTTCGCGGGGCCCGCCGCCGCGACCTGCGCGGCGGCGGGCTCAAGGGTGGCAGTCATCGGACGGTCCCTCAGCCCTGGCTCTTGGAGGGGTCCTTGAGACCGATGGTCGCGAAGTCGAACTGCCCGGTCCACACCGGGTGGCCGAAGGCCCCGGCCACGTTGGTGCCGACCAGCAGCGGGCGGCGCTGCCACAGCAGCGGCACGGCCGGCGCCTTCTTCATCAGGTCGTCGTTGAGCTGCAGCCAGGCCTTGTTGGCCTCGCCGATGTCGCCCATGGCGTTGATCTGGTCGATCCGCTCCGAGGTGGCCTGGTCGCGGAACTGCTCGACGTTGCCCTGGTTGCCCTTCTCCTTGATGGTGCGGCCGTCGAAGACCATCGGCAGGAAGGTGGCGCCGGACGGGTAGTCCGGACACCAGCCGGAGATCGCCAGGTCCGGCGCGTTCTTGGTGTCGCCGATGGTGTCGTAGTAGACGGACGGGTCGGCGGTGGTGATGGTGGCCTGGATCCCGGCCTTGGCGAGCGACTGCTGGAGCGCCTCGGCCCGGGTCTTGTCGCCGGAGGAGACGGTCAGCGAGACCTTGAGGTCGCTCTTGCCGGCCTCCTGGAGCAGTTGCTTGGCCTTGGCCGGGTCGCCGGTCGCGGCGATCTTCATGGTGTCCTGCTTGGCGCCGCCGGTCAGCGCGGGCGGCAGGTACGAGGTGGCCTCGTCGGCCATCGCCGGTCCGCCGTACGCGGTGACCTGGGCGTCCCGGTCCACCGCGTACATCAGCGCCTCGCGGACCTTCGGGTCGTCGAACGGCGCCTTGGAGTTGTTGGGGAAGAGCATGTCGGTGCAGCCCTGCTGCTCGGCGACCAGCCGGTTCTTCACGTCCGCCTTGGGCAGCACCTTGGGGACGGACTCCGGGCGCAGCGTGGACCACTCGACGGAGGAGGCGTCCGCGCCCTCGCTCGCGATGATCCGGTCGTCGACCTGCCCGCCCTTCAGGCCCTGGACGACCACGATCTTGTCCGGGTAGGCCTTGCGGACCGGGTCGGTGGCCGGGTCCCAGCTGGCGTTGCGCACGAGGGTGAGCTGCTTGCCGCGGTCGTAGGTCTCGATCTTGTACGGGCCGGAGGAGAACGGGCGCAGGTCGTACTGCGTGCCCTTGTCCTGGGACTGCGGCACGGGCGCGAAGGTCGGCAGGGTCGCGGTGTACGAGAACTCGGCGACCGGGCGCTTGAGGTGGAAGACGACGGTCTTGTCGTCCGGGGTCTCGATGCTCGCCAGGTGCTCGCCGCCCAGCGGGCCCTTGTAGTTCTCGCCGCCGGCCAGGTACTGCTGCGCGTAGTCGGGGCCGCCGGTGAGGTCCGGGGCGAAGGAGCGCTCGACGTTGTACTTGATGTCGGCGGCCTTGATGGGTGTGCCGTCCTCGTACTTGACGCCGTCCTTGAGGGTGAAGCTCCAGGTCTTCCCGCCGTCCGAGGGGCGGCCGAGGTCGGTGGCGAGGTCGGGGACGATCTCGCTGCCGGCCGCGCCCGGCTCGGCCTTGAAGGTGACCAGGGTGCGGTAGAGCAGCCGGATGCCGAAGTCCATGTTCGGCATGGTCCAGTTGCGGGCCGGGTCGAGGTGGGCGAAGTCCTGGTTGGACAGGACGGTCAGGGTGCCGCCCTTGACCGGGGTGCCGCCGACGATCGTTCCGGAGGCGGCGCCGGGGGCCTTGGTGCTCGCGGCCCGGTCGTCACCGCCGCTGTCGCTCTTGTCGTTCGTGCAGGCCCCGAGGCCGAGGGTGAGGGTCGCCGCGAGGGCTGCCGCGAGCGCGGCGTGGGTGCGCCTGGTCATGTTGCAACTCCGCTGTGGGGGCCGGGTCTGGCCGCTCCGCTGTGTGACCCGTAACATAGTAATGTGAAATTGCACTGCACAAGAGCCTGCGCCGCCCGTTACCGAGCTGTGTCCGGCGCCCTACCACCCGTGCCGCACCGAGGAGTTCACCGGTGACCAGCCGTCAAGCCGACCTCAACACCGGGAGCCACGACCTCCCCGTCTCCCCCGCCCTCGACGCCTTCATGGCCACGCGGTGGGCCCCCACACCCCTGCCCGCCGACCGCCGCGTGCCCGGCCACGACCGCTTCCCCGGACGGCGCGCCCGGCTCTCCGCCGCGTTCCCCGGCGAACGGCTGATCGTCCCCGCCGGACGGCTCAAGGTCCGCTGCAACGACCTCGACCACCGCTTCCGCCCGCACAGCGCGTACGCCTGGCTCACCGGGCTCACCGGCGAGGACCAGGCCGACCACGTCCTCGTCCTCGAACCCGCCGGCCCCTGCGGACACGAGGCCGTGCTCCACCTGCGCCCCCGCTCCCCGCGCGACGGCGCCGAGTTCTACCGCGACCGCCGCTACGGCGAGTTCTGGGTCGGCCGCCGCCCCGACCTCGCCGAGGCCGCCGCCCTCACCGGCCTGCGCACCGAACACCTCGACGACCTCGCCAAGCTGTTCACCGGACCGCAGCCGCCCACCCGCGTCCTGGCCGGCACCGACCCCGCCGTCGACGCCTCCCTGCCGAGCCGCGATCCCCTCCCGGACGCCGAACTGGCCGCCGTCCTCTCGGAGTTGCGCCTGGTCAAGGACACCTGGGAGGTCGAACAGCTCCAACTCGCCGTCGACCACACCGTCCTGGGCTTCGAGGACGTCGTCCGCGCCCTGCCCACCGCACTGCGCCACCCGCGCGGCGAACGCTGGATCGAGGGCGTCTTCGACCTCCGCGCCCGCGCCGAGGGCAACGGCACCGCCTACACCACCATCGCCGCCTCCGGCGCCCACGCCTGCGTCCTGCACTGGATCCGCAACGACGGCGCCCTCGACCCCGGCGCCCTGCTCCTGCTCGACGCCGGCGTCGAGACCGACACCCTCTACTCCGCCGACATCACCCGCACCCTGCCCCTGAGCGGCACCTTCACCCCCGTCCAGCGCCAGGCCTACGACCTCGTCCTAGCCGCCCAGAGCGCCGGCATCGCCGCCCTGCGCCCCGGCGCCCGCTACCGCGACTTCCACCGCGCCGCGATGCGGGTCATCGCCGAGGGCCTCGCCGACTGGGGCGTCCTGCGCATCCCCGCCGACCGGGACCTCGCCGAGGACAGCGGCCTCCACCGCCGCTACACCCTCTGCGGCAGCGGCCACATGCTCGGCCTCGACTACCACGACTGCGCCAAGGCCCGCGCCGACCGCTACCTCGACGGCACCCTGGAGGAAGGCATGGTCCTCACCGTCGAACCCGGCCTCTACCTCCAGCCCGACGACGAGACCCTCCCCCTGGAACTCCGCGGCCTGGGCATCCGCATCGAGGACGACCTCGTCATCACCGCCGACGGCGCCCACCTGATGTCCGGCGCCCTCCCGAGGACCCCCAAGGCCATCGAATCCTGGATGGCCGACCTGCTGCGGTAGAAACCTTTACGCCTCCTGCGCCGCGCGCCAGAGGTCGGTGACGAGCTGCTCCGCCGGGCCCGGGCGGGTCAGGCGGTGGGCCGTGCCGGCCCACAGGTGCATCGCCCGGGTGTCGGCGCGGCGGGTGGCGGCAGCACGGAGGGGGCTGGTGAGGTGGTGGACCTCGGGGTAGGCGGGCGGGGCGTAGGGGCCGTAACGGTCGATGAAGGCGTTGCGCAGGCCGCGGGCCGGGCGGCCGGTGAAGGCGCGGGTGACGACGGTCTCCGGCAGGTCGACCAGCGCCGACCGGTGGGCCTGCGACGCGCCGGACTCGTCCG
>NZ_JBFBDY010000171.1:0-12653 GCF_040683475.1 Kitasatospora sp. NPDC093558
TTGGTGGCGCCGCCGGCGGTGACGGCGACGGCCACGAAGAGCAGCCACAGCAGCACGGCGGCCCAGCGGTGGCGGGCGCTCCACCGGCCCATGGCCGCGGCGATGTTCCTGCGGGGGGTCACGGAAGTCCTCCTGCGTTCGGGAAGTCGATGGCAACTGCAGGGGAAGAGGCCCGGGGGCGCGGCGGCAATCCCGCGAAGTTCGCGCGATCACCCGTGAGTTGCGCTTCCGGGACGGGTCGGGGCGGGCGGGGATTGGTTCGCCGCCGGGCGTCCTCTTTCCTTCGGAGGACGGCTCCGGCAACCGGTCGGGCCGCACGCGAAGCGCCGAGAAGGTGTGAGGAAAGAGGGTTGCGCCATGGGAGTTCACCCGCGGACGGAGCGTCCGCTGCCCGAACTGGAGGGCGTGCGCCACCACTTCGTCGAGACGGACGGCGTCCGCCTGCACGTGGCGGAGGCCGGCAGCGGCGAGCCGCTCGTGCTCCTGCACGGCTTCCCGCAGCACTGGTACGCCTGGCACCGGGTGCTGCCGCTGCTCAGCGGCGACTTCCGGCTGATCTGTCTCGACCTGCCGGGCTTCGGCTGGTCGGACGTCCCGGCCGAGGGCTGCTCGACGGACGACCGGGTCCGCCTGGTGCTCGGGGCGCTCGACCGGCTCGGCCTGGAGCGGGTCGGGCTGGTGGGGCACGACTGGGGCGCCTGGACGGGGTTCGCGCTGGCCCTGCGCGCGCCGGAGCGCTTCGGCGCCTTCCTGGCCCTGAACATGGTCCACCCGTGGCCGACGCAGCGCGCGCTGCTCGGGACGGCCTGGCGGTTCTGGTACACGGCGCTGCTGGAGTACCCGCTGATCGGACGGCAGGTGATCCGGCGCCGGCCGGGGCTGCTCGGGTACCTGCTGCGCCGCGGCCTCGGGGACGGTCCCGGGTGGCCGCAGGAGGAACTCGCGGAGTACGCCGCCGCCGGCAGTGAGCCGGGGGCGGCGTACGCGGGGGAGAAGCTGCACTGGGGCTTCGTGGCCGGGGACATCCCGCGCCTCGCGCTCGGGCGGTTTCGTCGGCAGCGGTTGGCCGTGCGCACGCTGGTGCTGGCGGGCGACCGGGACCCGGTCATCCGTCCGGCGCTGCTGGCCGGTGCCGACCGGTACGCCGACGACCTGCGCACCGAGGTGCTGGCGGGCAGTGGGCACTTCCTGCCGCACGAGCGTCCGCGGGAGGTCGCGGACGCGGCCCGGCAGCTCTTCCTGGAGGCGGCGGGGGAAGGCGGGCCCGCCGCACGCTGAGGGACCGCCTTCGCACCCCCGGCCCCCGTACGGAGGTTCGAGGACGGGCCCGGACCACGTGCCGGCCCCTGGGTGACGACCAGGGGCCGGCCCGTGTCAGCCGGCGGCGGAGCGCACCCGGATCCGTTCGCCGAGCCGGTCGAGCAGCACCTCGCCGCGGCGGTCGGCGAGCCGGCCGAGGAACCGCTGCACCGGCGTCGACCCGGGCAGCCGCAGGCTGCCGAGCAGGGCGAACCGGGTGCCCTCGCCCTCGGCGACGGCGGCCATGCCGCCGAGCAGGACCTTGCTCTGCATCAGGCACCAGCCGGGCGAGAGCACGATGTCGAACCGTTCCCGGTGCCCGATCGCGCTGGTCGCCAGGCCGCTGAGCCGGCGCCCGCCGCCCGGGCCCGGCCCGACCTCGAACGAGCGCAGCGCGGTGACCAGGTGCGGCAGTTCGCGTTCCAGGTCGCTCGCCACCGACCAGACCTCGTCGAAGGACGCGGGGTAGTGGCGCTCGGCGAACAGCGGGTGGCGGCCGGCGGCGGCGGCCATGACCCGGAGCCGGCGCACCGGGTCCAGTTCCACGGTCGGCCATCGGGTGGGCGGGCGCCCCCGGGCCTCGTTGTCCTCTTCCATGTCTGTCCGTCCCCTCCAAGTGGACTTCGGCCGGCGGTGACACCGGTCCCGACAAGGCCGTGGGGTCAGCCTCCCACCCCGCGATCGATGCGATCAAGGAGCGGTGCGGGCCTTCCCCCGCCGGGATCGGCGGGCCCACTCCTATAGAGGCGGCCGGGGCCCGGGACACTCCCACCGGTCGAACCTGTTTCATGTCCCGGTCAAATCGTCCCGGTCAAAACGGGGCTCCGGGCCGATGACTCTGAGTATCCGGGAAACTACTCGAAAATTTGTGCCCTCCACCGGGATTGGAGTGGCCGCCGAGGCGCTCTTCCCTACCGACACGGTGAAGCCGGGAGCGCCGATCGCGCCCCCCGTGAAATCCGGACCGGAAATCCCCCGTTGCACCGCAATGGTGAGGCCGGCGCCCGTTCCGCCCGTTTTCGTATTGCCCCCGATTGCCCGAGGAGGAATTCCGCCATGCCTGAACTCGCCGATTTCCAGGAGATCGAGGTCCCCGGACCGAGCGCCCCCCTGGGAGTGCTCCCGGAGGTCGCCGCCGAACGCCACGGCGACATGCGCTTCCTGTCCGACGTCCCCTGGACCACGTACGGCGGGCCGGTCACCACCGTCGCCGACTTCGCCACCGCGGTGCGCGACTACGCCGACCGGCTCTGGGCGGCCGGCGTGCGGCGCTCCGACGTCGTCGCCGTCGTCCAGCGCAACCACATCGAGGTCGAGGCCGTCATGTGCGCGCTCGGCCGGATCGGCGCGCTGCCCGTGCTGCTCTCGTCCGCGATGGAGACCGGGGAGCTGCTGGACTGCCTCGCCCGGCTCGACCGGCCCAAGCTGCTGGTCGACGCGTACGGCCAGGCCCGGCTCGGCCAGTCCCGGCACGCGCTGGCGCTGCTGACCACCACCGTGCTGTCGTTCGCGGAGCCCGGGACCGGCGCGGACTGGACCGTCCCGGCGCACGACCGGGCGCCGCATGTCGCCAACCCGCGCGCCGAGGACGAGTGGTTCGTCGTCACCCACTCCTCGGGGACCACCGGTTCGCCGAAGCTGGCCGCGCACTCCACCCGCTCGCTGTTCGGCATGGTCGCCCCGATGATCATGCTGCTGCGCACCCAGTACAACGGCGGCGACCTCAACGCCAAGCACCTCTCCTTCGTCCACGCCCGCACCTGCGCGGGCACGCTGGCCTCGCTGGAGGCCAACGTGCCGATGCTGGCCATCGCCGACCCGCGGCTGGACAACGTCAAGCGGCTGCTGCTGGAGCACCGGCCGACCTCCCTGGAGACGCACCCGAACGTCTTCATCCAGTGGGAGTCCCTCGCCGCCGACCCGGACCGCCCGCTCGGCCCGGTCCAGCGCTTCATCAGCACCTTCGACGCGATCCACCCGCGCACCGTCCGCCGCCTGGTGGCCGGCTCCGACGAGCCCGGCGTGCACTACCTCCAGGCCTACGGCCAGACCGAGTCGGGCCCGATCTGCCTGCAGATGGTCGCCGGCGCGGCGATCGCCGACTACTCCCCGCGCAACGTCGGCTTCCCCGGCCCCGGCATCGGCCTGCGGATCGTCGACGAGCACGGCACGGCCCTGCCGGACGGCACGGTCGGCCACATCGAGACGCTCTCCCCGGGCCGGATGCGCGGCTACGTCGGCGGCGCCGCGCCCGTCGCGGACGACGCGTGGTGGCCGATGGGCGACCTCGGCCGGCTGCTGCCGGACGGCTCGCTCGAACTGCTCGACCGGATCGTCGAGCACGTCGACGGCACCGAGAGCCTCCTGGAGAAGGAGGACGAACTGCTGGAGCGGCTGCCCGAACTCGTCGAGCTCGTGCTGGTGAAGGCCGAGGACGAGGGCGTCTTCGCGGTCGCCTGCCCGCGGGCCGGTCACCGGGGCGACGAGGAGCGCTTCCACGCGGCCGCCGAGGAGGCCGGCCTCGGCCGGATCCCGGTGCGCTTCTGGGAGTGGGAGGCGCTGCCCGTCACCGGTTCCTACAAGGTGCGCCGCGGGGTCCTCCGCGAGCGCCTCGCCGCCCGGGTCACCGCCATCGGCGACCCGGCCGTCCTGGAAGGGAGCAAGTGAGCACCATGACCGACCTCCTGACGATCCTGCGCGACGCCGCCCGGCCCGAGGCCGTGCTGCACCTGCCCGGCGGGCGGGAGCCGCGGGTCGGGCTCGCCGAACTGCTCGACCGCGCCGCCCGCACCGCCACCCGGATCACCCGCGAACTCGGCCGCAGGCCCGAGCGGCTGGGCCTGCTGATGGTCAACTCCGAGGCCTGGGTGCGCGGCCTGCTGACCGCCTGGACGCTCGGCGCCACCGCCGTGCCGCTGCCGCTGCCGGTCGCCTTCGCCGGCATGGAGGCGTACGCCGGACACCTCGGCCGGATCGCCCACGACGGCGAACTAGACGCCCTGCTCGTCTCGGACGGCACCGGCGCCCGGCTGCTCGACCAGGTGCGCGGCCACGTCGGGCCCACCCCCTTGATCGACATCACCGCGCCCGACCACGACGAGCAGCCGCTGCCGCCCGCCCCGCCGGCCGAACTCGCGGTGATCCAGTACACCTCCGGCAGCACCTCCCGCCCCAAGGGCGTCATGCTCACCCACGCCAACGTCGCCGCGGGACTGCGGGCGATCACCGAGTCCGTCGCCTGGCGCGACGGCGACCGGCTCGGGCTGTGGCTGCCGCTCTTCCACGACATGGGCCTGTTCGGCCTGCTCACCGCCCTGGTGAACGGCGCCCCGGCCCACCTCTACCAGCCGCGCGACTTCGTCCGCCGCCCGCTCGAATGGCTGGCCGACTTCGCCGCCACCGGCGCCACCATCACGCCCGCGCCGAACTTCTTCTACGACCTGCTCGTCGGGGCCGCCGCCGCCAAGGGCGTCCCCGCGGACCTCGACCTCTCCGCCTGGCGGTTCGCCACCAACGGCGCCGAGCCCGTCCAGCGCCGGACCATGGACCACTTCGCCCGCACCTTCGCCCCGTACGGGCTGCGCGCGGGCGTGGTGCAGCCCACCTACGGCATGGCCGAGGCGACCCTGATGGTCACCTGCCCGCCGGCCGGCACCCCCGTGCGCAGCCTGGAGGTCGACCGCGGCACGCTCGGCGTCGGCGACCGGATCGTCCTGCGCACCGCCCCCGGCGAGGGCACCCGCACCGTCGTCTCCTGCGGACGGTCCGTCAGCAGCGTCGACGTGCGGATCGCCGGCCCCGACGGCGCCGTGGCACCCGCGGGCACCGTCGGCGAGGTGCAGATCAGCGGCCCGGCCGTCACCCGCGGCTACCTCGGCCTGCCCGCCGACCAGCAGCCGCTCACCGCCGACGGCTGGGTGCGCACCGGCGACCTCGGCTTCCTGCACGACGACGAGCTGTACGTGATGGGCCGGCTCAAGGACATGGTCATCGTCAACGGCCAGAACCACTACGCCGAGGACGCCGAGTACATCGCCCGCTCCACCCCCGGCGTCGACGGCCGCCGCTGCGCCGCCTTCGCCTGGCAGGACGACGCCGGCGAACGGATGGTCGTCATCTGGGAGGCCAAGGACGAGTCCACCGCCGGCGCCGTCAGCGAGGAGGTCCGGCTGCGGCTCGCCCGGCAACTCGGCCTCGGCGCCGTCGAGGTGGTCGCCGTGCCGGCCGCCACCATCCCCTTCACCAGCTCCGGGAAGGTCAAGCGCCAGGCCGCGCTGGCCCTGTGGCGGGACAACGCCGCCGCCCGCACCGAACAGACCGAGCAGACCGAGCACACCGAGCAGACCACCGACCGGGCCGGCGCCGCCGGGCCCGCCCACTGAGGAGCGAGAGATGTCCGACCTGCTGAACACCACCGCGACCGGCGAGCAGGAGATCACCGCGCTGGTCACCGAGGCCCTGGCGATCAGCGCCGGCGTGCCCGCCGACCGGGTCGACCCGGACGGCACCCTCGGGGACATCCCCGGCATGGAGTCCGTCAAGGCCCTGCGCGCGGTCAGCCGGATCGAGGAGTCGCTGCGGATCGTCCTGCCCGACGACTTCCTGTTCGAGACCGCCACCGTCGCCGAGCTGGCCGCCTTCGTCACCGTCCTGGCCCGCGAGCAGCGCGCCCGGGAGGGCAAGTGAGCGCCCCCGCCCCGTTCGCCGCGGCCTCCGGGGCCGAACCGGGCGCCGCCGGCCTGACCGGCGCGCTCGGCCGGTTCACCGTCGCCCCGCCCGGCATCGCCGTCTACGAGACCGACGTCGCCACCGCCGCGCAGTCGCTGCGCACCGATCCCGCCGCCATCCTGGAGCTGGCCGCGGCCGGGCTGCCGCACGAAGTCGACCCGGTCCACGGCCCGCTGTTCGACTACGACGACCTGATGAACGTCGGCTTCTTCTGCGGCACCGGGCAGACCGTCCCCGAGCTGGGCCTGCGCTTCCTGATGCGCTTCGCGGCCGAGCCCGAGGAGAGCTGGTTCCGCCCGCGCCGCTGGGAGGTGACGGTCCAGCCGGCCGACAAGCTCGGCGAGGGCCGCGGCGGCCCGGCCCCCAGGGTCACCGTACGGGTGCCGGACCTCACCGCGCCCGGCGTTGCCGCCGTGGCGGACCCCGGCACGGCATCGGGGAACGCCGCCACGCTGCCCGGGGTCACCGCCACCGAGCTCCAGGAGCGCGGCTACCGGGCCGTCGTCGAGCTGACCGGGGCCCGCCACGAGGTCCGCGCGGCCGCCGCCCGGCCGATCTGGCGGGAGATCGTCGGCGCCCTCGCCGACGGCACCGTCACCTACCAGACCGTCCCCGAACGGCTGCGCCAGACGCCCGAGGAGGCCTGGCGAATGGGCATCGCGGACTGCGTCGTGGCCAGCCGCCTGCTGGCCGGGCGGCTGCGCGCCGCCGGCCTGGAGGCCCGGGTCCGCCGCGGCTACCTGCTCGGCCTCTTCGGCAGCGACCACTCGTGGTGCGAGCTGTACGAGGACGGCGTCTACAAGCCGCTCGACCCGGTCTTCGCCTTCATCTCGCAGACCGGCGACGCCGCCAAGGGCATCGCCGCCTCGCCCGAGTTCTCGGCGGCCTGCTTCGGCAGCCGCTTCAACCGCCTGCTGCCCTGCGTGAGCACCGACGGGCAGCCACTCGTCCAGTTCGACGGCCGGCCCGCGCCCTACTGGGCGATGGTCGGGGTCGGCGCCCGCCCGTGGAGGGGCTGATGGAGACCGCGCGCACGCTCATCAAGGAAGTCCTCGACCTGCCGGTCCTGCTCGACACCATCGCCGACGACCAGGACCTCGTCTCCGGCGGCGTCAACTCCGGCGAGGTGGTGCGGATCGCACTGCGCTGCGAGCAGTACCTCGACCGGGCGCTGACCGACGACGAACTCGCCGGGCTCGGCAGCGTCCGTGCCATCGCCGAACTGCTGGAAGGGAAGGGCCGGTAGCCATGTGGCTCGACAGCGTCCTCGACCGCCACGCGGTCCGACGGCCCGACGCCCCGGCACTGCGCGACGTGCGGCGCAGCGTCAGCTGGCGCGAACTGCGCGCCGAGACGAACGCGCTCGCCGCGGCCATCGGCGGGCGCACCCGGCCCGGCGCCGCGGTCGCCGTCCTCAGCGGAAACCGCGTGGAGGTCATCGAGACCTACCTCGCCTGCGCGATCGCGGGGGTCGTCGCAGTACCCGTCAACCCGGACCTCACCGACGCCGAGACCGCGTACATCCTCGACGCGGTCGGGCCCGTGCTGGCGGTCGCCGACGCGGCCGGCCGCGAACGGCTCGCCGGCGGCTACCCCCACCTGGCCACCCTCGCCATCGAGGAGGTGCCCGAGCTGCCCGTCCCTGCGGTGGCGCCGGCGCCACCCGCCGACCTCGGCGCGCCGGTGCTGATCCTGCACACCTCGGCGACCACCGGCCGGCCCAAGGGCGTCGTCGTCGACCAGCGCTCGCTCAAGGCCAACGCCTACGCGTGGTCCCAGGACGTCGCCCCGGCGGCCGGCACGGTGTTCCTCAACGCCGGCCCGCTCTTCCACGGCAGCGTGGTCATCGCGCTCGACAACCTCGCCGCCGGGGCCACCGTCTGCGTCCTCGACCGGTTCACCCCGCAGGCTTGCATCGCCGCCGTCGAGACCTGGCGGGTCGAACACGCCTTCCTGGTCCCGTCGATGGTCCAGTTGCTGCTCGACGCCCGCGCCCTGGCCGACGCCGACCTCGGCTCGCTGCGCCTGCTCCTGCACGGCGCCGCGCCGATGCCGGCCCGGCTCGCCGCCGCCGTCCAGGACCGCCTCGGCGTCCGGCTGCACACCGTCTACGGCATCACCGAGGGCGGCGGCCCGGCCATCTCGCTCGGCCCGGACGACAAGCCGGCCGCGCCGCCGCTGCCCGGTGCCACCTGCGCCGGGCGGCCGATGGCCGGGGTGGCGCTGCGGATCACCGACGAAGCGGGCGCGCCGCTGCCGAACGGCGAACTCGGCGAGATCCGGCTCTGCGGCGACGGCCTCATGCACGGCTACCTCAACAACCCGGCCGCCACCGCCGCCGTGCTGGCGGACGGCTGGCTCAACACCCTGGACATCGGGCTGCGCGACGACGACGGCCACGTGTGGATCGTCGACCGCCGCAACGACCTGATCCTGCGCGGCGGCCAGAACGTCTACCCCGCCGAGATCGAGGAGGCGCTGCGCCGCTCGCCGCGGGTCGCGGACGTCGCCGTCGTCCCGGCGCCCTCGCAGGCCTGGGGGCAGACCCCGGTGGCGTTCGTCGTCACCGTCGGCGCCGTCACCGAGGCCGAACTCGGCGCCGAACTCGCCGCGCTGTGCGTCGAACGGCTCGCCTCCTACAAGCGGCCCAGCCGGTTCGTCCCGGTCGAGGCGATCCCCCGCAACCCGTCCGGCAAGGTGCTGCGTACCGTCCTGCGCGAGCGTGCCGAACAGCCCCACGCGGCAGGCCCGTCGGCCGCCGCCACCCCGAAGGGAGCAGAGCAGCGATGACCCAGGCCGTTGAGCGGGCTGCTGTATCCGAAGGCGAGCAGGTTGCCGTGTCCGAAGGCGAGCAGCGGGACTACACCGACCCCCGGGTCCTGGAGGAGGCCGCCGGCGCCTGGCTGATGCCGCTGGCCGGCGAGGCCCTGTTCCACTGGGACTACGACACCGACGACGCCCAGATGCTGCGTCTGTACGCCCAGGGCAAGCAGCGCCAGTGGGACGCCGACGCGGAGCTGGACTGGGCGCACGAGCCGGACCCGGCCAACCCGCTCGGCATGCCCGACGAGTTCATCTCGATCTGCGGCTCGCCGCTGTGGGACCGCCTGCCGGAGTCCGAGCGCGCCGTGATCCGCACCCACACCGCCGGGTGGCTCTACTCGCAGTTCCTGCACTCCGAGCAGTTCGCGCTGATCGGCGTCGGCAAGATCGCCGCCGGGACGCCGAGCCTGGAGGCCAAGATGTACGCGGCCACCCAGCTGATGGACGAGGCCCGCCACGCCGAGGCGTTCAACCGCTACCTGCGCACCAAGATCGGCGTCCGGTACGGCCTGTCGCCGACCCTCGGTTCGCTGTTCCGCCAGGTGCTCGCCGAGCCGCGCTGGGACCTCGGGGTGCTCACCGCCCACGTGCTCGTGGAGAACATGGGCCTGGCCGCCTTCGGCATGCACAAGGAGCGCATGCGCGACCCGCTGGCCAAGGCGTTCATGGGCTACGTGCTGCGCGACGAGGCCCGGCACGTCGCGTTCGGCCGCACCCTGCTGCGCCGGCTGTACCCGCAGATGACCGCCGCCGAGATGCGCGAGCGCGAGGAGTTCGTGCTGGAGGGCTGCTGGGCGCTGCGCGACCGCTATGTGGACGACGACATGTGGCACGAGCTCGGCTACGGCAAGGAGGCGGTCGAGCTCTCCCGGCTGTCGCCCTCCAAGCGGGAGTTCCGCCGGCTGGTGTTCATGCGGATCGTCCCGGCGCTCAAGGACATCGGCCTGTTCGGCCCGGTCGTGAAGGAGGGGCTCGCGAAGATGGGCGTCCTCGGCTTCGGCGACGCCGGACTGGACGAGCTGGCCCGCGAGCCGCTGGACGAGCTGCAGGCCGAGCACGACGCCCGGCGCGAACTCGACGCCCGGGTGCGGGAGATCAAGTCCATCGCGGACCTCGGCGCGGGCGAGCGCTGAGCACCCGCGGGCCGCACCGACGGACCCTGGAGGTACCGATGCCGGACACCCTCACCCTTCCCCAGGGCTTCCCGGCCCCCGGGGACACCACCGCAGGACGCCGCTACCTCGACGAGCTGATCGCCGGCACCGCCCGGGAACCGTCCTGTATGGACCGGCTGTCCCTGCCCAGACCCGATACCTGGGCGCCCGGCGAGGTCACCGCGGTGACCGCCTTCGGCGCCGACGTGCTGCTCAACTTCGGCACCGTGTTCGGCGGCCACATCGCCGCCCTGATCGACCACTTCGCGGGCCTCGCGATGCTCACGGTGCTGCGCGAGGGCACCGCGATCGTCACGGCCGGGCTCGAAGTCGCCTACCGGGCACCGCTGTTGCCGGGAGCGGCGGTGATCGAGGCGCGGGTCAGGACGCTTGGCTCGCGGCACGCGCGGGTCGAGGTGGTCTTCCGGCAGGAGGGGGCGGTCACCAGCGTCGGCACCGTCGAGCAGGTGATCGTCCGCGCGGCCGTGACCGAGGTGGCCGCGCACGTGGCGGCCGTCGGCTGAGCCCTGAGCAGGCCGGCCCGAACACCGGCCGGCCGTCGAACAAGCCCTGATCGTCCATCACGGGGGAAGGAGAAGGCACCCGGTCCCGGCGCGTGCGCCGGGGCCGGCCGGCCGAAGCGAACATGAAGGACAGCGCACGTATGGCCGTCTGTGTGATCGGCGCGGGACCGCGCGGCCTGTCGGTCCTGGAACGGATCTGCGCCAACGCCCGCGAGCGCGGCGGGCCCGCCCGGATCACCGTCCACGTCGTCGACCCGTACCCGGCCGGCGCCGGCCGGGTGTGGCGCACCGACCAGTCGCGCCACCTGCTGATGAACACGGTGGCCTCGCAGGTGAGCGTGTTCACCGACCGCAGCGTGGACCTGCGCGGCCCGGTCGAGGGCGGGCCGAGCCTGTACGAGTGGGCCGGGTTCCTGCGGGTGGCCGGCGCCTACGACGGCTACGACGACCAGACCCTGGCCGAGGCCCGCGACCTCGGCCCGGACGACTACCCCACTCGCGCCCTGTACGGCCACTACCTGGAGTGGGTGTTCCGCCGGGTGGTCGGCACCGCCCCCTGGCACGTCACCGTGACCGTCCACCGCGACCGGGCCGTCGACCTGACGGAGCGCGAGGACGGCACCCAGAGCGTGCGGCTGGCCGGCGGCGAGACGATCGACGGACTCGCCGCCGTCGTCCTCGCCCAGGGCCACCTCGGGGTCGAACCGGACGCCGAGGAGCAGCGGGCCGCCCGGTTCGCCGAGCGGCACGGCCTGTTCCTGCTCCCGCCGGGCAACCCCGCCGACGCCGACCTGACCGCCCTCGCCCCCGGCCGCCCGGTGCTGCTGCGCGGCCTCGGCCTGAACTTCTTCGACTACCTCGCGCTGCTCACCCAGGGCCGCGGCGGGACGTTCGAGCGCCGCGGCGGCCGGCTCGTCTACCGCCCGTCCGGCCGCGAACCGCGGATCTACGCCGGCTCCCGGCGCGGCGTCCCGCACCACGCGCGCGGCGAGAACGAGAAGGGCGCGTACGGCTGCCACCGGCCGGCGGTGCTCACCCCGCAGGCCGTCGCCCGGCTGGGCGAGCGGGCGCGGGCCGGCGCGGGACTGGACTTCCGGCGGGACCTCTGGCCGCTGATCGCCAAGGAGGTGGAGACGGTCTACTACACCGCCCTCCTGCGGGAGCGCGACGGCGAGCGCGCGGCCGAGGACTTCCGGCTGCGCTACCTCGCCGTCGGGCACGGCTCGGCACCCGAGACCGCCCTGCTCGACGCGGCCGGGGTGGCGGCCGGGCTCCGGTTCGACTGGGAGCAGCTCGCCTGCCCGCACGGCGGGCAGGGCTTCGCCTCGCCGGCCGAGTTCCACCGCTGGCTGCTCGCGCACCTGCGCGCGGACGCCGCCGCGGCGCGCGAGGGCAACGTCACCGGACCGCTCAAGGCCGCCCTGGACGTGCTGCGCGACCTGCGCAACGAGATCCGGCTGCTGGTCGACCACGGCGGCCTCACCGCCGGCTCGCACCGCGACGACCTCCAGCGCTGGTACACGCCGCTCAACGCCTTCCTGTCGATCGGCCCGCCGGCGCGCCGGATCGAGGAGATGGCCGCGCTGGTCGAGGCCGGCGTGCTGACCGTCCTCGGCCCCGGCACCAGGGTCGGGACGGACGAGGCGGCGGCGGCCTTCGTGGCCGAGTCCCCGGCCGTGCCCGGCTCCCGGGTCGCCGTCTCCGCGCTCGTCGAGGCGCGGCTCCCGGAGCCCGAACTCGCCCGCGCCGCCGACCCGTTGCTGCGGCGGCTGCTGGCCGCCGGCGAGTGCCGCCGGCACCGGGTCGACGGCCCGGACGGCGAGAGCCACCTCACCGGCGGGCTCGACGTCACCGGGCGCCCGTACCACCTCGTCGACGCGGCCGGGTGGGCGCACCCCGCGCGGTTCGCGTTCGGCGTGCCGACCGAGGCGGTCCACTGGGTCACCGCGGCGGGCATCCGGCCGGGCGTCAACTCGGTGACGCTGCAGGACTCGGACGCCATCGCGCGGGCCGTCCTGGACCGCGCGGCGGCCGGGCCGGCGCCGGCCGGGAGCGCGGTGGCGCTGGACGCGGTGGTCTGACCCCCGACCCGTCTCCCCCCTAAACGGCCGCCGGCAGGAATCGC
>NZ_JBFBDY010000172.1:0-12651 GCF_040683475.1 Kitasatospora sp. NPDC093558
ACTGATCCACCCCGAAGGGCTTCACCGTTCGACTTGCATGTGTTAAGCACGCCGCCAGCGTTCGTCCTGAGCCAGGATCAAACTCTCCGTGAATGCTTTCACGAAAGAGCGGCACGGCAACCACCGGAATAGGGCGGCCCCGCGCACTGCGTCCTCGCTAGTGTTTATTTCAAAAGGAATCTCCAACCCCGATCAAGCGATCGAGGCCGGGGATGTCAACATATCTGGCGTTGACTTTTGGCACGCTGTTGAGTTCTCAAGGAACGGACGCTTCCTTCGAGCCGCCTTCCAGCGGGCCCTCCGGGCGCTTCGTTCTTTCGTGTTTCCAGCTTACCAGATGTTTTCCGCTCCGTTTTCCGGGGCTTCGTCATCCAACTCGCCGGTGTCTTCCGGGACTTGACGCCCCGTCCGACGTTTCAAACTCTAGCCGATCCCCGCTCCGAAAAGCGAATCGGGCCGAAGTCCGAACGCAATCCAATTAAACGCGCACGCCGAATACGCACCGAGCCGCGACAAGACGCGACCCAGCCCGAACCGGGAAGTGGTGTTTCAGAGGATTGGCTGCCCCGGGACCGTACGCGCCGATGCGTGTCCGGTGCTCCCTGTCAGGCAACTCGAAGAACTCTACGCGCTCCCGGCGCCCGATGCAAACGCGGTGCGAAGCCGGGGTGCCGAACCAGAGCCGGCCGGGCCCTGGGGGGAAGGGCCCGGCCGGCTGTCCTGCGGAGCGGGGAGCTCAGCTGTTGGTGGGGAAACCGAGGTTGATGCCGCCGTGCGACGGGTCGAGCCAGCGCTGCGTCACGGCCTTGCCCCGGGTGAAGAACTGGACGCCGTCCGCGCCGTACGCGTGGGTGTCGCCGAACAGGGAGGCCTTCCAGCCGCCGAAGGAGTAGTAGGCGACCGGGACCGGGATCGGCACGTTGATGCCGACCATGCCGACCTCGACCTCGTACTGGAAGCGCCGGGCCGCGCCGCCGTCGTTGGTGAAGATGGCGGTGCCGTTGCCGTACGGGTTGGCGTTGATCAGGGCGACGCCCTCCTCGTAGGAGGAAACGCGCACGACGGAGAGGATCGGGCCGAAGATCTCGTCGTTGTAGACGGACATGCCGGGCTGCACGCGGTCGAACAGCGTGGGGCCGAGCCAGAAGCCGTCTGCGGTCGGGGCGCCGTTCTCGTCCTCGGCGGTGATCGGGTGCTTCCGTCCGTCCACCGTGAGCTCGGCGCCGTCGGCGAGGCCGGACTCGACGTAGGACGTGACCTTGTCCCGGTGCACGCCGGTGACCAGCGGGCCCATCTCGGAGTCGCCGTTGCAGCCGGGGCCGACCTTCAGGCGGGCCATGCGCTGCTTGATCTTGTCGACCAGCTCGTCGCCGACCGGGTCGACCGCGACCAGGACGGACACGGCCATGCAGCGCTCGCCCGCCGCACCGAAGCCCGCGTTGACGGCGGCGTCGGCGGCGAGGTCGAGGTCGGCGTCCGGCAGGACCAGCATGTGGTTCTTGGCGCCGCCGAGGGCCTGCACGCGCTTGCCGTAGCGGGTGCCGGTCTCGTAGACGTAGCGGGCGATCGGGGTGGAGCCGACGAAGCTGACGGACTTGATGTCCGGGTGCTCCAGCAGGCGGTCGACGGCCACCTTGTCGCCGTGCACGACGTTGAAGACGCCGTCCGGCAGCCCGGCCTCCTTCCACAGCCCGGCGAGGAAGTTCGCGGCGGACGGGTCCTTCTCGGACGGCTTCACCACGACGGTGTTGCCGGCCGCGATGGCGAGCGGGAAGAACCACATCGGCACCATGGCCGGGAAGTTGAACGGCGAGATGATCGCGACCGGGCCGAGCGGCTGGCGGATCGAGTAGACATCGATGCCGGTGGACGCCTGCTCGGTGAAGCCGCCCTTGAGCAGCTGCGGGATGCCGCACGCGTACTCGACGACCTCCAGGCCGCGGGCGATCTCGCCGAGCGCGTCGGAGTGGACCTTGCCGTGCTCGGACACGATGATCCGGGCCAGCTCGTCGCGGCGGGCGTTGAGCAGCTCGCGGAAGGCGAAGAGCACCGTGGTGCGCTTGGCGATCGAGGCGGTGCGCCAGTCGGCGAAGGCCGAGGCCGCGGCGGCCACGGCCTGGTCGACCTCGGCGATCCCGGCGAAGTCGACCTGGCCGGTGATCTGGCCGGTGGCCGGGTCGAAGAGGTCGCCGCGACGGGGGGCCGCGCCGGCGGTGGCGACGGGCTCGCCGCCGATCCAGTGGGTGATGTGCTTGCTCAAGGTCCGTCTGCCTCCGAAGTCCCGGGCGGCGTCCTGCCGCCGGTCCCTTGTCTGGCGCCGCCCGCGAGTGGGCCGGGCGACGGGAATCACGGGGCTACCGCGCTCGTCACCCAGTCTGGTGGCCGACGGGCCCGGTCTCAACGAACAGGCTGACGGGGATCCGGGATTCAGCCTTACAGGTCGTCCAGTCGTTCGGCCGGACGGGGGAACCGTGATCGGTGGGCCGAGCCGTTCAGCCCTCGTCGGGCAGGTCGTCCAGGTCCGCGGTGTCGACCAGCTCCGGGTCCTCCAGGTACGGGTCGTGCAGCCCGTCCGCCGCCTCCTGCGTCTCCAGCAGGTCCAGTCGCAGGTCCTGGGCCCACTCCAGCGCCCACCGCTTCAGCCCGTCCACCGCGTCCGCCGCGAAGCCCCTGGCGCGGAACCGGCCGTCGGCCGCCTCGGCCAGCGTCTCCAGTCGCTCGGCCAGCGCGGTGGGCTGGAAGTCGGAGTCCAACGTGCTCGCCAGCGCCACGAGTTCACCGGGACGGTAGTCGGCGGTGAGGGCGTGGACGTCGATCAGGTCGCGCGGCATGCCCCGGTCGACGAGCAGCGCGGTGGTCAGTGCTGCCGCGTCCTCCAGGGCCACGACGGGCAGGACCACCGACACCGGCGGATCCACCGACACACCGGACGCGCCCAGCACGAGCCGCACCGCCCGGTGCGCGAGCGGCTCCTTGCGCAGCTCGACCGAGTGGGTCCGCCCGCCGAGCCCGAGCCGGACGGAGAGCTGTTCGAGCCGCGGTGTTCCGGGCCGCTCGGTGGCCTCGCCGCTCGCCGCACGGTAGGCGGCGGCGAGCACGGCGGCCATCTCCGGCAGCCCGGCGTCGCCCCGTTCCATGCCGCCGGCCACCAGGGTGAGTCCGTCCTGGTCGCAGGCCGCGACGCCGTGGGCGCGCAGCGCGTGGCCGCCGGCCAGCGCGAGCCCGTACCGGTCGCAGACGGGCGCGGCCAGTTCGGCGAGGCGCAGCTGGGCCGGGCCCGGCCGGAGGGCGGGGTCGAGCGCGTCCGGGGCGGTGGTCACGCCTCCAGTCTGCCGCGACCGCCCGGCCCCCGCGCCACCTACCAACAGCGCCCCCGCCCCCCACACCACCGGCCTGGGCGGCGCCCGTCACCAGTCGCTGAGCCCCGCGGCCGCCTCGTGGAGGGCCAGCTCCAGCAGCACCGGGTCGTTGAGCCGTCCGGACCCGTCGGGCGGCACCAGCCAGCGCACCCCCCGGCTGCTGCGCTCGGGGTGCGGGACGACGATCCAGGTGCCCTCCCCCGCACACCGCACGCCGGTGCCGACCCAGCGGGCGGCCGTGCCGACCGGGACGAGGAAGCTGACGTGCTCGTCCCCGAAGTCGGCGAGGGCCGGCCCGCAGGAGCCGCCGTCCAGGATGTCCAGGGCCGGGTGCCCGAGCCGCCCCGGGACGGACAGGACGTCCCAGCGGCGGCCGGCGGGCAGCAGCATCAGGCCCAGTCCGGTGCGTTCCCACTGCGCCCGGAAGCCCTCCGGGTCGGGTGCCGCCTGGGCGAGCCAGTGCAGTCCGGTGCTCTCCATGTCTGTCCCCGCTTCGTGCCGCTCGTACTGTTCAGGGCGCGGCGGGGATACCGAGGCCCGCCGTCACCAAGGAGAGGGGGACGGCGGGTCTCTCTTACACCGACTCGGACGGAAAACCGTGGATGTCGGCTCCGGTCGGGCTCAGCTGTCGAAACCGAGCCCCAGACGGTCCAATGTGCGCAGCCACAGGTTGCGGTGTCCGCCGTTGCGGTCGGCGCGCTCCAGCGAGCGGGTGGTGATCTCGATGCCGGCCCAGCGGACCGGCTCGGGCGGGAACGGCAGCGGCTTGCGGCGCACCATCTCCAGCGCGGTGCGTTCGGTGCGCTCGCCCGCGAGCAGGTCGAGCATCACCTCGGCGCCGAAGCGGGTGGCCCCGACGCCGAGCCCGGTGTAGCCGGCCGCGTAGGCGACCCGGCCGCCGTACGCGGTGTCGAAGAACGCCGAGAACCGGCTGCAGGTGTCGATGGCGCCGCCCCACGCGTTCGTGAAGCGCAGTCCTTCCAGTTGGGGGAAGCAGCGGAAGAAGTTGTGCGCCAGGGTCCGGAAGGTCTCCGGCCGCTGGTCGTACTCGTGCCGGACGTGACCGCCGTAGTGGTAGACCGCGTCGTAGCCGCCCCACAGGATGCGGTTGTCGGCGGAGAGCCGGAAGTAGTGGAACTTGTTGGCGCTGTCGCCGAGCCCTTGGCGTCCGCGCCAGCCGATCGCGGCGAGTTGTTCCGCGCTGAGCGGCTCGGTCATCAGCGCGTAGTCGTACACCGGGACGATGTACGGGCGCACGCGCTTGACCAGCGACGGGAACGCGTTGGTGCCGAGCGCGACCCGGCGCGCGAACACTCGGCCGTACGGGGTGCGGACGGCCGTGCCGCCGCCGTACTCGCGCAGGCCGGTGGCGCGGGTGTGCTCGAAGATCCGCACGCCCTGGCCGAGGCAGGCCGCCTTGAGGCCCCAGGCGAGCTTGGCGGGGTGGACCATGGCCACGCCTTCGCGGTCCCAGAGCCCGCCGAGGAAGGTCGGCGAGTTCACCTCGGTGCGCAGCGCGTCGGCGTCGAGGACGGTGAGGTCGAGGCCGTACGCGCGCACGGCCTCGGCGATCTCGTGCAGTTCCTCGACCTGGTGGGGCTGGGTGGCGATGTCGATCTCGCCGGTGCGCTCCCACTCGGCGTCGATGCCGTAGCGCTTGAGGGTGTCCTCGATGGCGTCGAGGTTGGCGGCGCCGAGGCGTTCCAGCTGGGCGAGTTCGGCGGGCCAGCGCTGCAGGCCGTTGCCGAAGCCGTGGGTGAGGCTGGCCGCGCAGAACCCGCCGTTGCGCCCGGACGCGGCCCACCCGACCTCGTGCCCCTCGACCAGGACGACGTCCAGCGAGGGGTCCCGCTCCTTGGCGATGAGCGCGGTCCACAGGCCGGAGTAGCCGCCGCCGACGACCAGCAGGTCGCAGACGGTGTCGCCGACCAGGGCGGGCTGCGCCGCGGGCCGACCGGGGTCCTCCAGCCAGAAGGGGGTGGGCCTGGCGTCACCGAGTGCGCGGGCGGGATCCATGCATTATCAGCCACTTTCTACGGATAGGTGACGGTTTGACGGGCCACCGCGGTCCGAACCTACGTCAGGCGGTGGCCCTTCCCCCGTCAGGCGGTGGCCTTCCGGCGGTTGCCGAGCCACTGGCCGACGACGGTCAGCGCGACGGCGGCGATGAACATCGCGGTGCCGATGACGTTCACCTGCACCGGGATGCCGCGCTGCGAGGCGCCCCAGACGAACATCGGGAAGGTGACGGTGGTCGGGCCCGAGTTGAACTGGGTGATGATGAAGTCGTCGAAGGAGAGCGCGAAGCTGAGCAGCGCGCCCGCCGCGATGCCGGGGGCGGCCAGCGGCAGGGTGACCCGCAGGAAGGTCTGGACGGGGGTCGCGTAGAGGTCCTGGGCGGCCTGTTCGAGCCGCGGGTCCATGCTCATCACGCGCGCCTTGACCGCCGTCACCACGAAGCTGAGGCAGAACATGACGTGCGCGATCAGGATGGTGGTGAAGCCGAACGGGATGCGCATGTTGAGGAACAGGGTGCCGAGCGAGGCGGCCATGACGACCTCGGGCATGGCCATCGGCAGGAAGATCATCGCCGTGGTGGCGGCGCGGCCACGGAAGCGGTAACGGGCCAGGGCGAAGGCCACCATGGTGCCGAGCACGGTCGCGCCGATCGTCGCGAGCACCGCGATCCGCAGGCTGAGCGAGAGCGACTGGCACATGTCGGCCACACCGCAGGGGTTGGTCCAGGCGTCGGTGGAGAACGCGTTCCACTCGTAGTTGAACTTGCCCGCCGGCTTGTTGAACGAGAACGCGAGCACCACGAGGTTCGGCAGCACCAGGTAGGCGAGGGCCGCCAGCCCGGCCAGCACGACCAGGTGGGCGCGGATCCACTTGAAGATGCGGGACATCAGACCAGTTCCTCCGTCCCGGCCTTGCGCATGTAGACCGTCACCATGACCAGGATCAGCGCCATCAGGATGAAGCTCAGCGCGGCGGCCGTCGGGTAGTCGAGCACGTTCAGGAACTGCTTCTGGATGCCGTTGCCGACCATCTGTTCGCTCGGTGATCCCAGCAGCTGCGCGTTGATGTAGTCGCCGGACGCCGGGATGAAGGTGAGCAGCGTGCCCGCGACGACGCCGGGCAGCGAGATCGGGAAGGTCACCTTGCGGAAGGTGGTGAACGGCCGGGCGTAGAGGTCGCCGGCGGCCTCGTGCAGGCGCGGGTCGATCCGCTCCAGCGAGGTGTACAGCGGGAGGATCATGAACGGCAGGAAGTTGTAGGTCAGGCCGCAGACCACGGCGAGCGGCGTGGCCAGCACCCGGTCGCCGGAGGTGAGTCCGAGCGCGTTGGTGACGTCCAGGACGTGCAGCGTGTTCAGCGCGCCGACGACCGGCCCTCCGTCGGACAGGATCGTCTTCCAGGCGAGCGTGCGGATCAGGAAGCTGGTGAAGAACGGCGCGATCACCAGGATCAGGATGACGTTGCGCCACCGCCGGCTCGCCTTGAACGCGATCGTGTAGGCGAGCGGGTAGCCGATGACCAGGCAGAGCACGGTCGCGACGGCGGCGTAGGAGAACGAGCGGACGAAGTGCCACTTGTACTCGACCAGGGCGTCCCAGTACGTCGAGACGTGCCAGGTGACCTTGAAGCCCGCTTCGAGCGAGCCGGTCTGCAGCGAGGTGGACGCCTGGTAGACCATCGGCACGGCGAAGAAGACGACCAGCCAGGCGATGCCGGGCAGCAGCAGCCAGTACGGGGTGAGCTTGCGCTTCGGCTTCGGCGCCGGATCCTCCAACGGGAGCGCGGCGGCCGGGGCGGCGGCGGTCACGCGGCCTCCTCCGCGGTGCCCGCGTCGATCGCCTGCGCGGCGTCCAGGGCGAAGGAGTGGGCCGGGTTCCAGTGCAGGACGACGGGGGCGCCGGGGACGATCCGGGCGTCGCGCTCCATGTTCTGCTCGAAGACCGTCACCTCCTGGCCGCCGTCGGTGCGCACGACGTACTGGGTGGAGACGCCGATGAAGCTGGAGTCGAGGACGGTGCCGGTCAGCCGGTTGCGGCCGTCGGCGACCTCGGCCGGGCCGTGCTCGATGGTGATCTTCTCGGGCCGCACGCCGAGGTGGACCTGCCGGGCCGCGGTGGAGCAGCGCGCCTTCGGCACGGCGAGCCTGGCGCCCGCCACGGTGAGCAGCAGGTCGTCGCCCTCGCCGCCGGTCACTTCGGCGGGCAGCAGGTTGGACTGCCCGAGGAAGTTGGCCACGAAGGTGGTGGCGGGGTTCTCGTACAGGTCGGCGGGGGCGCCGAGTTGCTCGACCCGGCCGCCGTTCATCACCGCGATGGTGTCGGCCATCGTCATGGCCTCCTCCTGGTCGTGGGTGACGTGGACGAAGGTGATGCCGACCTCGGTCTGGATCCGCTTGAGCTCCAGCTGCATCTGGCGGCGGAGCTTGAGGTCGAGGGCGCCGAGCGGCTCGTCGAGGAGCAGCACCTGCGGGTGGTTGATCAGGGCGCGGGCGACGGCGACGCGCTGCTGCTGGCCGCCGGAGAGCTGGTGCGGCTTGCGGCGCGCGTACGGGCCGAGTTCGACGAGTTCGAGCATCTCGTCGACCTGCCGTTTGACGTCCTTCTTCCCGCGGCGGCGCAGGCCGAAGGCGACGTTCTCGAAGATGTCGAGGTGCGGGAAGAGCGCGTAGCTCTGGAAGACCGTGTTGACCGGCCGCTTGTACGGGGGCAGGGCGGTGACGTCCTGGCCGCCGATCAGGACGGTGCCGGAGGTGGGCTCCTCCAGCCCGGCGATCATGCGCAGGGTGGTGGTCTTGCCGCAGCCGGAGGCGCCGAGCAGGGCGAAGAAGGAGCCCTGGGGCACGGTCAGGTCGAGCGGGTGGACGGCGGTGAAGGAGCCGTAGGTCTTGCCGATGCCGGTGAGGCGGACGTCGCCGCCGGCCGCTTCGCGCTGCTGGTCTGTCATCTGGGGTGTCTTCCTGGTTTCTGCGGTCTCGGCCTGGGGCTGGTCAGGCACCGATGAGCTTGGAGAACTTCTCCTCGAAGCCGCTCTCCTCGCTCTCGGTCAGGGTGCGGAACACGTGCGCTTTCGTCGCCATCTCGGGGGTGGGGACGACCAGCGGGTTGGCCGCGCTGTCCGGGGCGAGCGTGGCGAGCTCCTCCTTCATCCCGGTGACGGCCGAGACGTAGCCGATGCCCGCGACCAGCTGCGCCGCGATCTTGGGCTGATAGTAGAAGTCGATCAGCTTTTCCGCGTTCGCCTTGTGCCGCGCCCGCGCCGGGACCAGCAGGTTGTCGGTCGAGGCGATGTAGCCCTTCTCGGGGACGACGAACTCGATGTCCGGGTTGTCGGCGCGGAGTTGGATCAGGTCGCCGCCCCACGCGACGCACGCGGCGATGTCGCCGGAGGAGAGCTCCTGGCCGTAGTCGTTGCCGGTGAAACGGCGGATCTGCTTGTTGTCGACGCCCTTCTGCAGCCGGGCGATCGCGGCGGCGTAGTCGTCGGCGGTGAACTTCGCCGGATCCTTGCCCATGTCGAGCAGAACCATCCCGATGGTGTCGCGCATCTCGGACAGGAAGGTCACCCGGCCCTTGAGCTCCGGGTCGTCGAGCAGCTGGGAGACGCTCGTGACCTCCTTCCCCTTGGTGGCCTTCTTGTTGTAGGCGACGACGACCTGGATGCCGGCCCACGGGTAGGTGTAGAGCCGCCCCGGGTCCCAGTCGGGGGCGCGGAAGCGCGCGTCGACGTTGGTGATCGCGGTGGTGACGTTCGCCGGGTCCAGCTTCTGCGCCCAGCCGAGCCGGATCAGCCGTCCGCACATCCAGTCGGTGAGCACCACCAGGTCACGGCCGGTGTCCTGGCCGGACGCCAGCTGCGGCTTGATCTTGCCGAAGAACTCGACGTTGTCGTTGACGTCCTCGGTGTACTTGACCGTGATCCCGGTGGCCGCGGTGAAGGCGTCGAGCGTGCCGTGCTTCTGCTTGTCCTTCTCGTCGGTGTCCACGTACAGCGGCCAGTTGGAGAAGACGACCTCCTTCTCGCCGGCCGAGTGGTCCTCGGCGGCGTTGGCGCTCGAATCGCCGCTCACCCTGGGGGCCGCCGGGATGCCGCAGGCGGCCAGGGTGCCGGCCCCGGTGGTCAGCGCGGCGGCGCGCAGCAGGGTGCGCCGGCCGATCGCGGCCCTGCCGCTGGTCAGGCTGCGTTCCCAGGCCCTGCGGACCGGTTCGGGCAGACCGTCGGTGAGCTCGTTGAACGCCTTGAACGCCATGGAACGGGCCTCCTGGGGGAAGTCGGGGGTGTGGGGGGCACCCGCCGGCCGGGGGTCATCTGTCGCCGAAGACGGTGCGGTGCCAGTCCTTGCGGGCCACCGCGGTGGTGTCGAACATGACGTGCTTGACCTGGGTGTACTCGTCCAGCGAGTACTGGGACATGTCCTTGCCGTAGCCGGAGGCCTTGTAACCGCCGTGCGGCATCTCGCTGATGATCGGGATGTGGTCGTTCACCCACACGCACCCGGCGGCGATCTCCCGGGTGGCGCGCAGCGAGCGGTGGACGTTGGTGGTCCAGGCGGACGCGGCCAGGCCGTAGGGGGTGTCGTTGGCCAGCCGCAGGCCCTCGTCGTCGGTGTCGAAGGGCAGCACGACGAGCACCGGGCCGAAGACCTCGCCCTGCACGACCTCGCTGTCCTGGGCGGCGCCGGTGATCAGGGTCGGCGGGTAGTAGGCGCCGCGGGTGAGGTCGGTGCCGTCGTGGCCCTTCGCGGGGATCCGGCCGCCGGCGACGACGGTGGCGTACGCGCGGGCGCGCTCGACGAAGCCGGCCACGCGGTCCCGGTGGGTGTACGAGACCAGCGGGCCGAGGTCGGTGCGGGGGTTCAGCGGGTCGCCGACGCGGACGGCGGCGTACAGCTCGGCGACGCCGGCCACGAAGGCGTCGTACAGCGGGCGCTGGACGTACGCCCGGGTGGCGGCGGTGCAGTCCTGGCCGCCGTTGATCAGCGACGCGGCGACCGCGCCGTGCACCGCGGCGTCGAGGTCGGCGTCGTCGAAGACCACGAACGGGGCCTTGCCGCCGAGTTCGAGGTGGGTGCGCTTGACGCCCGCGACGGCGAGTTCGGCGACCCTGCGCCCGACCGCGGTGGAGCCGGTGAAGGACACCATCGCGACGTCCGGGTGGGAGACGAGGTGCTCGCCGGCCGTGCGCCCGGCGCCGGTGACGACGTTGACGACGCCGTCGGGGATGCCGGCCTCGGCGCAGGCCTTCGCGAACATCAGCGAGGTCAGCGGCGTGAGCTCGGCCGGCTTGAGCACGATCGTGTTGCCGGCCGCGATCGCCGGGAGGACCTTCCAGGCGGCCATCTGCAGCGGGTAGTTCCACGGCGAGATCGAGCCGACGACGCCGACCGGCTCGCGCCGCACGTACGAGGTGTGGTCGCCGGAGTACTCGCCCGCCGCCTTGCCCTCCAGGTTGCGCGCGGCCCCGGCGAAGAAGGCGGTGTTGTCGATGGTGCCGGGCACGTCGAAATCGGTGGCCAGTTTGACGGGCTTGCCGGTCTGCGCGGTCTCCACCCGGGCGAGGTCGGCGGCGGCCCGGGTGAGGACGGCGGCGAGCCGGTTCAGCGCCTCCGAGCGGGCGCCGGGGGTCGCGGCGGCCCAGCCGGGGAGCGCGGCCCTGGCGGCGGCCACCGCGGCGTCGACCTCCGCGGTGGAGGCCAGGGCGACCTGTTCGACGACGCTGCCGTCCGCGGGGTTGACGACCTGGAAGGGTTCGCCGCTCCCCCGGCGCTGCCGGCCCGCGATGTACTGCGCACCGGCGCCGAAGTCGGTCAGGTCCATGTGGTTCCTCCAGGTGCCGATTCCGGCAGTGCGACGTTCCCCGGGCAGGGCATTCCACTGCCTCTCGCCTGCTGACGCGACGGATTCCGTGATCGGATCTTCGCCACAGCCGACCCGCTGACCATGCCCGCTGCCGCGACGGCGTGACAAGGGTCACTCCGGCAGTCTCGGCACGAAGGGCCTTACAACCTGCAAGGTGCCGAACAGCCCAACAGTTCGTCGTGAGCGGGATGATTTACCTGACACTGTGGATCCCACTGTGGATCCCCGAGGAACCCTGGAGGCCCGCGCGATGCTCCCCACCGTCGCCCGCGTGCTCGACCTCGAGGTGATGCGGCGCGGCCTGCCCCAGGTCGTCGCCGGCGCCGACCACCTGGAGCGGCCGGTCCGCTGGGTCCACGTCAGCGAGCTGCCCGACGTCGCCGGGATGCTGCGCGGCGGCGAGCTGGTGCTGACCACCGGCATCGCACTGCCCGAGGACCGCGACGGGCTCGCCCGCTACGTCCGCGAGCTGGCCGACGTCGGCGTCGCCGGGCTGGTCATCGAGTACGGCCGGCGCTACTTCGACACGCTCCCGCGCGCCCTGGTGCACGCCGCCGAGCAACGCGGCCTGCCGCTCATCGCGCTCCGCCGCGAGCTGCGCTTCGTCGCCGTCACCGAAGCCGTCCACGCGCTGGTCGTCAACGCCCAGCTCGACCAGCTGCGCGCCTCCGAGGCCGTCCACCAGGTGTTCAACGAACTGGTCGTCGAGGGCGCCGAACCCCCCGAGGTGATCCGCCAGGTGGCGCGGATCGCCGGCGCGCCCGTCGTCCTGGAGAACCTCGCCCACCAGGTGCTGGCCCACGACGCCGCCGGACGCCCGGAGGCCGAACTGCTGGAGGACTGGGAGCGCCGCTCGCGCGGGGTCCGCCCGCCCGGCCGCACCGGCCACGACCCGCGCAGCGGCTGGCTGGTGACCACGGTCGGCGCCCGCGGCCAGGACTGGGGCCGGCTGGTGCTCGTCCAGGAGCCCGGCGAACTGCCCGAGGGCGAGGCGCACCCGCACGCCATGCTGCTGGAGCGCGGCGCCTCCGCCCTCGCGCTCAACCGGCTCGTGGTGCGCGACCGCGAGAGCCTGGAGCGGCAGACCCACCGCACCCTGCTGTCCGGCATCCTCACCCACGCGCTCACCGTCTCCGAGGCGGCCCTGCGCGCCCAGGCGCTCGGCGTCCCGCTGGAGGGCCGCCGGCTGGTCGGCGTCGTGCTGCGGCAGCGGCGCGGGCCCATCCCGGCCGCCCTGGAGGCGCAGGCCAGGCTGCGCGACTTCACCGAGCTGGCCGCCGGCGCCGTCCGGGCCTGCCGGCTGTCCGCGCTGGTCGGCGCGCTGGACGACGAGGGGGTCGGCGTCCTGTTCGCGCTCGGTGCCATGCAGGACGTGCACGCCGCGCTGGTCTCCTTCTGGGCCGCGCTGCGCCGGATTT
>NZ_JBFBDY010000173.1:0-12446 GCF_040683475.1 Kitasatospora sp. NPDC093558
ACGCCCCGGACGCGGCCCCGCGCGGGCCGGGCCGTACGGGCGGCCGGGGCCCGTCCGGCCGGCGTGCCGCGCGGGGTAGGGAACACTCAGATGTCCAGTGCCACCTGGTACTCCGTCAGCCAGGTGGACAGGTCCAGGGCGAGGTCCATGCCGAGCCGCACCGACTGCGGGTCGGTCTCGGGGGCGAGCGCGTCGCCCAGCCGCCGCTGGTCGAGCAGGCCGAGCACGGGGGACTTGCCGTCGGCGGCGAGGGCGGCGAGTTCGGCGCGCAGCAGCGCCGGGTAGTGCGGGTCGGCGGTGACGGGGTACGGGCTCTTCACCCGATCGGCGACCTCGTCGGGCAGCACGTCCCGGACGGCGGCGCGCAGCAGGCTCTTCTCGCGGCCGTCGAAGCTCTTCATCGCCCACGGCGTGTTGAAGACGTACTGGACGAGCCGGTGGTCGCAGAACGGCACCCGCACCTCAAGGCCGTTGGCCATGCTCATCCGGTCCTTGCGGTCGAGGAGCAGGCAGACGAAGCGGGTCAGGTTGAGGTAGGAGAGCTCGCGCATCCGGCGTTCCAGCGGGCTCGCGTCGGGCAGGTGCGGCACCTCGGCCAGTGCCTCGCGGTAGCGGGCGCGGCGGTACCCGGCCAGGTCGAGCTTGCGGAGGAGGTCGGGGTCGAGGAGCTGCTCGCGGGCGCCCGCGCCGGGGCCCGCGAGGCCGCGTTCGATGTAGGGCACCCACGGGAAGTCGTCGGCGGCTATCGCGTCCGGGTCGTGGAACCAGCGGTAGCCGCCGAAGAGCTCGTCCGCGGACTCGCCGGACAGGGCGACGGTGGACTGCCGGCGCACGCCGCGGAAGAGCAGCAGGAGCGAGACGTCCATGTCGGCGAAGCCGCCGGGCAGGTCCCGGGCGCGCAGGGCGGCGGTGCGCTGGGCGAGGTCGGTGAGCTCGCCGGCGTCGAGTTCCACGACGTGGTGGTCGGCGCCGACGTGCTCGGCGAGCAGGCGGGCGTACGGCCCGTCCTCGGTGGGCCGCATCGCGTCGGCGTGGAAGTTCTCGCTCTGGCCGGCGAAGTCGACGGCGAAGGAGCGGATCGGTCCGGCGCCGGCCCGGCTGAGCACGCCCGCCGCGAGGGCGGTCACGGCGCTGGAGTCGAGGCCGCCGGACAGGAGGGAGCACAGCGGCACGTCGGAGTCGAGCTGGCGGTGCACGATGTCGTCCAGCAGGGCGCGGACGGTGGCGACGGTGGTGTCCAGGTTGTGGGTGTGCTCGCGCGCCTCCAGCGCCCAGTAGCGGCGCACGGCGATCCCCTCGCGGCGCACGCGGACGACGTGGCCGGGGCGGACCTCGGCTATGCCGCGGTACGGGGTGATGCCCGGGGTGCGGCAGAAGGCGAGCAGTTCGCGCAGCCCGTCCAGGTCCACCGCGGGCCGGACGGACGGGTGGGCGAGCAGGGACTTCACCTCGGAGCCGAACACCACGCCGTCCGCGGTGCGGTGGTAGTGCAGCGGCTTGACGCCCATCCGGTCGCGCACCAGCAGCAGTTCCTCGCGCCGGGCGTCCCAGATCGCGAACGCGAACATGCCGTTCAGGCGCTCGGCCAGGTGCTCGCCCCACTCCAGGTAGGCGCGCAGCACGACCTCGGTGTCGCTGCGGGTGCGGAAGCGGTGGCCGGCCGCCCGCAGTTCGGCGCGGAGCTCGTCGTGGTTGTAGACCTCGCCGCTGTAGGTGAGGGCGGCCAGCAGCCGGCCGTCGTGCTCGACGGTCATCGGCTGGACGCCGCCCTCGATGTCGATCACGGCGAGGCGGTGGTGGCCGAGCGCGGCGTGGCGCTCCAGGTGGACCCCGCCCGCGTCCGGGCCGCGGCAGGTCTGGGTGGCCGTCATGGCGTCGAGGACGTCCCTATAGTTCCCGCCGGCGGTGAGGTCGCGGTCGAAGGCGACCCATCCGGTGATGCCGCACATCAGCAAGCCTCCGGTCTTCCGCTACGTGTGGAGAGGGTCACGCTACGTGGCACCCGGGTGGCCGACAAGGGTGTGTCGAAAAGGTGAAGGGAGGGGTTCCGCATGGTTGCCTGCGCTGAAAGTCGGAATGTCTGCCCGAATCCGGGCAGAAACTTTGGCTTCCGGGCGGCGTGCGCCTAAAGTCTTCCTCCGTGCCGAGCTCACCCCACCCTCATGACGACCTCGTCGCCCACCTCACCCGGACCAGCCCCCTCGGGCCCCGGGAAGCGGCGAGGCTCGTGACGGAGGTCCTGGCGTACTTCTCCGAGACGACCGAGGAGTACGTCCGCCGCCGTCACACCGAGCTCCAGGCACGCGGACTGACCAACGAACGGATCTTCGCCCGGCTCGCCGAGGAGCTGCCGGCCCGCCGCGTCGCGGCAC
Organism: Kitasatospora sp. NPDC093558; assembly: GCF_040683475.1. Classification (NCBI taxonomy): domain Bacteria; kingdom Bacillati; phylum Actinomycetota; class Actinomycetes; order Kitasatosporales; family Streptomycetaceae; genus Kitasatospora; species Kitasatospora sp. NPDC093558. The sequence continues at coordinate 2,373 of NZ_JBFBDY010000173.1, forward strand.
CGGAGCTCTCCGCCCGGCAGCTGCGCCGGATCGTCTACGGCTGAGCCGACACCCACTCCATGGAGGAGCCCGTTATGTGCGGAATCGTGGCCTACATCGGCCCCAAGGACGCGACCCCCTTCCTGCTCGAAGGCCTCGCCCGCCTTGAGTACCGCGGCTACGACTCGGCCGGCGTCGCGGTCGCCGGCCGCACCGGCGGCATCAAGCTCCGCAAGGTCAAGGGCCGCGTCGCCGACCTCGCCGCCGCCGTCCCCGCCCGCTTCAAGGGCACCACCGGCATCGGCCACACCCGCTGGGCCACCCACGGCGTCCCGAGCGACGAGAACGCCCACCCGCACCTCGACAACGCCGAGCGCATCGCCGTCGTCCACAACGGCATCATCGAGAACGCCGACGAGCTGCGCGCCCGCCTCTCCGCCGAGGGCGCCATCTTCCGCTCCGAGACCGACACCGAGGTCCTCTCCCACCTCATCGCCGCCCACGCCACCGAGGGCGTCGAGCTGGAGGAGGCCGTCCGTGCCGCCCTCGGCAAGGTCGTCGGCACCTACGGCATCGCCGTCCTCGACGCCGAGCAGCCCGACCGCATCGTCGTCGCCCGCAACGGCAGCCCGATCGTCCTCGGCATCGGCGAGAAGGAGATGTTCGCCGCCTCCGACGTCTCCGCCCTCGTCCGCTACACCCGCCAGGTCGTGCACCTGGAGGACGGCGAGCTCGCCGTCGTCCGCGCCGACGGCTTCCGCACCTTCACCGAGGACGCCCGCACCACCCACCGTCAGCCGTCCACCGTCGACTGGGAGATCGACTCCTACGACACCGGCGGCTTCGAGCACTTCCTGCTCAAGGAGATCAACGAGCAGCCCGGCTCGGTCGAGCGCACCCTCGGCGGCCGCCTGGACGAGCGCTTCGCCACCGCGCACCTCGGCGGCCTCAACCTCGACGCCCGCGAACTGCGCGAGATCCGCCGGGTCAAGATCCTCGGCTGCGGCTCCGCCTACTACGCCGGCGAGATGGGCGCCCAGCTGATCGAGGAGCTCTCCCGCATCCCCGCGCACAGCGAGCCCGCCTCCGAGTTCCGCTACCGCAACCCGGTGATCGAGGCCGACACCCTGTACGTGGCCGTCAGCCAGTCCGGCGAGACCTACGACACCCTCGCCGCCGTCCAGGAGATCAAGCGCAAGGGCGGCCGCGTCCTCGGCGTCGTGAACACCGTCGGCAGCGCGATCGCCCGCGAGTGCGACGGCGGCATCTACCTGCACGCCGGCCCGGAGATCTCGGTCGCCTCGACCAAGGCCTTCACCTCGACGGTCGTCGCCTTCGCGCTGCTCGCCCTGCACTTCGGCCGCATCCACGACCTCTCGCCCGCCGACGGCCGGCGCATCGTCTCCGCCCTCAAGGCGCTGCCGGACCAGATCCGCGAGGTGCTCGACCAGAGCGACGCGATCGCCGAACTCGCCGCCGAGTACGCCAAGTCGGCCGGGATGATGTTCATCGGCCGGGTCCGCGGCTTCCCGGTCGCCCGCGAGGGCGCGCAGAAGCTCAAGGAGATCTCCTACGTCCACGCCGAGGCCTACCCGGCGAGCGAACTCAAGCACGGCCCGCTCGCGCTGATCAGCCCCGAGCTGCCGACCGTCGCCCTCGTCCCGGACGACGAGCTCCTCGACAAGAACCTCACCACCCTCGGCGAGATCAAGGCCCGCTCCGGCCGCGTCATCGCCGTCGCCCACCGGCGCCCCGAGGAGAAGCTCGCCGACCACTGCATCCTGGTCCCCAAGAGCGAGCCCGAGCTCGACCCGCTGCTCCTCAACATCCCCCTCCAACTCCTCGCCTACCACGCGGCGGTGGCCCTCGGCCGCGACGTCGACAAGCCCCGCAACCTGGCGAAGAGCGTGACGGTGGAGTAGTCCGCGGTTCAACGGGAGCGGGCCCCGGCTGCACAGCGGCCGGGGCCCGCTCGCGTGTGACGTCACAACGGTGGCCGGGTGCTCGCGCAAGCCTCCGGTCGGCGGTCGCTCTCCCCGCCGAACGGCGGGTGTCCCCGACGGGCCGTCAGGGGCCAGCCTTGCGGGCAGTTCGACAGGTTCATGTCACCCCCACGAGGCGGCCCCACACCGCCGGACAAGGACGCGTCATGACGTACCTCCCGCTGCCCAGGATCCTCGCCGCCGCCGCTGCGGCCACCGCGCTCGCGCTCGCCGCGCCGGCGACGGGCGCGTCGGCCGCCCCCGTGCCGAGCAAGCCCATCATCGGCGGCGGCAGCGCGTCGCAGGCCTACTCCTTCATCGCCTCGCTGCAGCAGGGCGGCCGGCACCTCTGCGGCGCCTCGCTGATCTCGCCCACCTGGGCGGTCACCGCGGCGCACTGCGTGGCCGGCGGCTCCGCCGACCAGTTCACCGTCCGGGTCGGCTCCAGCGACCGGACCTCGGGCGGCGAGGTGGCCTCGCTCGCCCGGATCGTCTCGCACCCGAACTACGGCACCAACAACGACATCGCCCTGCTCCAGCTCGCGGCCCCCGTCCAGGCCACCCCGATCGCGATCGCCGACAGCGCGCCGGCCGGCACCACCGCCCGGCTGCTCGGCTGGGGCCAGGAGACGCCGCAGCCCGGCGGCGACAACGGCCCGGACCAGCTCAAGGAACTCGACACCAGCCTGCTCCCGAGCGGCTGCGCCGAGGGCTTCGACGGCGCCACCGAGCTCTGCGTCAACAACCCGCAGGGCCCCGACGGCAACAACCAGGGTGCCTGCTACGGCGATTCGGGCGGCCCGGCGATCGCGCAGGTCAACGGCGAGTGGCGGCTGCTCGGCGCCACCAGCCGCGCCGGCGGCACCTCGCCCACGTGTGCGGTCGATCCGTCGATCTACACCAACGTGACCGCGTTCAAGGACTTCATCCGGAGCACCATGGCGAGCTGACGCACCGCTCCTGCGGCTTGCGGACCTCGGTCCGCACGCCGCAGGAGCACGGCATAGGGAAATCAGAGTCGGCGGCGCCAGGCTGATGGCCATGAAGAAGAAGCGGAACATTCTCAGAGCAGCTCTCGCCGTGGCCGCGACCGGGGCTGCGCTCCTGGTCCCGGCCATGCCTGCGGGCGCGACCCCGGGCGCGGGTGCCGTTGCGGTGGACGTGCCGTGCGGAGTCTCCTACGCCGGTGCTTACGGTACTTACCGGAACTGCGAGGACCACGCCGTCAAGGTCCATTACCAGTACCTCGACGGCATAGGCGACGCGCAGTGCATTCAGGCTGGTGCGACTCAGCTGCTCGGGGAGGCGCGGTGGATATTCAAGGAGGCGGATTCCTGCTGATCCTCAGCCCGTAGACGCCGACCGGGGCACCGCCTGAAGAGGTGGTGCCCCGGTCGGCTTCGTCGTCTCAGGGGTGTCGCCTCGGGGCGGCGGAGCATAGGGAAAATAGAGTCGGCGGCGCCAGGCTGATGGCCATGAAGAAGAAGCGGAACATTCTCAGAGCAGCTCTTGCCGTGGCCGCGACCGGGGCTGCGCTCCTGGTCCCGGCCATGCCTGCGGGCGCGACCCCGGGCGCGGGTGCCGTTGCGGTGGACGTGCCGTGCGGAGACTCCTACACCGGTGGTTACGGCTACTACCGGAACTGCGAGAACCACGCCGTCAAGGTCAGGTACCAGTACATGGAGGGCATCGGCGGCGTGCGGTGCGTTCAGGCCGGTGCGACCGAGCTGCTCTCGGACTCGTGGTGGATATTCAAGGAGGCGGATTCCTGCTGATCCTCCACCGGTAAATGGCCGACCGGGGCACCGCCTGAAGAGGTGGTGCCCCGGTCGGTTTCGGGGGAGGGCGGCGCCGTTCACGCCGGTCCGCCGGCTCCGATCAGGAGCGGGGCGGCAGCCGACTCGTCCGTGGTGCCGGTGTGCGGCCGGCCGCCGGCGTGCGAGGAGGTGCACGGGTGCAGCAGTGCGAAGTACGCCAGGGCCGGTCCGGACTGCCGGATGACGTGCAGGCCGGCGGCGTTGGCGTGCCGGGCCAGGGCCGCCGGGCGGATCTGGTGGCGGTCGAAGAACTCGCCGACGACGAGACGGCCGGCCGGCTTGAGGACCCGGCGCAGCTCCCGCAGGGCGGCCGGGACGTCCGGGATCTCGCCCAGCGCGGTGACCAGGTAGGCGGCGTCGAACGTGGCGTCGTCGAAGGGGAGTTCGCGCGCGTCGGCCAGCGTGGGGACGATGGTGTCGAGGCCGGCCCCGGTGGCCCGGCGCATCACGTGGTCGAGCATCTCCTGCTGGATGTCGACGATGTCCAGCCGGCCGTCGGTGCCGAGCCGGGGTGCCACGTCGAGCGTCTGCAGCCCGGTGCCGGGGCCGATCTCCAGGATCCGCTCGCTGGGCTTGGGCTGGAGCTGGTCGACCAGCCGCTGCGAGGACAGGAACGGCAGCGGCAGGTCGAGGAGCCGGTGCTGCGCGTACGGGTACGGCGCGGAGTCGGTCACCCACCAGGCGGTGGCCGCGGCGGCGGCCGAGGCGCCCGCCAGGGCCCAGATGCCGGTCTTGCCGAGGGGGGCGCGCAGGGGCGAGGAGGGGTGGCGCATGGGTTCTTCTCCAACGTGGGGTCGTCAGTGCGGGGCGGTGGCGGGGCGGTGGCGGGCGCGGTGGCCGGCGGGTCGGTCGACGGCTGCGGTGGTGGCCGCTCAGTGGATGCGGATACCGCCGTTGGAGGTGGCCACGGTGAGGGAGGCCGCCGCGCCGTTGGTGTTCGGCAGGTCGACCTGCGGCTCGGAGCTGTTGCTGCGGGCGTTGATCCGGTAGCCGCTGCCCGCGGGCACCGCGAGGTCGACCGCTCCGTCGCCCGTGGTCACCCGCACGTCGGCCGGGGCCGTGCTGAAGGCGGCGTTGACGGCGCCGTCGGCGGTGGTGATCTCGGCGCGCTTGGAGGCGGCACCGGTCACGCTGACCTGGCCGTTGCCGCTCTTCAGGGTCACCGGGCCGGTGGGGCTGCGGACGGTGATCGCGCCGTCGACGGTGTGCAGCTCCAGCGCGCCGGCCAGCGTGTCCGCCTCGATCGCGCCGTTGCCGCCGTCGACCCGGACCGGCAGCGAGGCCGGCAGCGTGACGTGCAGTTGCAGCTGGCAGTCGTCGGGGCAGGTCGCGCTCACCTTCGCGGTGGTGCCGGACCTGGTCGTGGAGACCTCCGGGGGTTTGCCCCCGTAGTTGCCGCTCGCCGAGACCTGCACGGTCGGACCGTCGCCCGCGCTCAGCGTCACGGCGATGTCGTGGCTGTCGATCTGGAGCAGGGTGGCGCCGGCGGCGTCGGCCTGGCCGGTCTGCGAGAAGGGGGTCGTCCGGCTCAGCCCGCTCGTGGGGTTGCACCCGGCCAGCACGGTACCCGCGGCCAGCACGGCCAGTCCGGTCATGAGGCACCGCCGGGCGGTGCGGCTTGAGGTATTGATGGCTCACTCCTCGTTCTGGGGAAGGCCGGTGGCCTTCGCCGGTGGTTCGCGGTGGCGGTCCGGGGCGGTGCGCCTGCGCCGGCCCGGACCGCCATCTGTCCTCCAGCCAACCGCAGTTCGGCCGGGGCCGGACACGTGGTCAGCCCACCGAACCGGGGTAGGGATAACCCACCTGTCAGTCCCAGCCGTTGTTGTTCGGGCCGGTGGCGCCGGCCGGCTCGCCGGCGGCGGCAGCGGGGGCCTGCGGCTGGGCGCCGGCACCGGACCCGGCGGCGGCCGGCGCGAGGAGGGCGAGGGTGATCGCCGCGAGGGCGGTGGCGGCCTTGGCGGCGAGGCGGGTCGGTGTCTGGGTGTTCATCGTGTGTTTCCCCCGAATCGTGTGTCGAGTGCTCCGCGGATAATGGTGTGCAGCCATTCCGCTTTTTTTCCGAAGGCCGGGCCTTGTGGGCGGCCTGGAATTCCATGGTGGCAGCTTCTTGACGATCCATCGGCGAATGTCCGCGCCATGCTGTTGCCATGGCAGGGTGTTGCCGCCGCCGGACTTCGGGGAGCGCCGGGGAGTGCGGGGGAGCGCGGGGGAGCCGCCGGTGCGGCGGTCAGGACCGGTCGTCCGGCTGGTCGCCGGAGAGCAGGAGGTCGTCGAACCCCGGTACCAGGGTGGCGGCGAGATGGCTCAACTGTCCGCCGCAAGTGCGCAGGTAGGCGGTGCAGACGGCGAGTGCGGCCGCCTCGGCGGCGCGCAGCCGGGCGTGGGACACGAAGAGGACGGCGATGGCGCTGTCGCCCCGGCCCTCGGCGAAGACGTGCTGCAGGCCGTGGCCGACCGCCGCGGCCCGGTACAGGCCGTCGCGGACCTGTTCGCCGGGCGGCGGCTCGATGGGGAAGACCATTTTGGCCAGGATGATGTGCATCGTCGAATAAGGTCCGGGGTGGCGTGAAAAGAAGTGGACGGTGCTGCGTCAGATCCGCGGCACCGAAAGGGAAAACGGCGGGAGCGGCCACGAGGATGCTGTCAGGGTAACTCGTGGCCGTCTCCCGCCGTGGCGGTCAGCTCAGGACGAATCCACCGCCGCTACGGTGACTCCGGTTGCGCCGGTTGTCGAGATGCACGAAGGTGCGGTGCAGCCAGCGGTCCCGGCCGTCGTAACGGGCCTCGAAGGTGGTTCGCCCGTGCACCGACAGGCGGTTGTCGACGAAGGCCAGCTCACCGGGCTGGAGCACCAGCGTCTCCGAGACGGTCAGGAAGGCGTCGCGCAGCACCTCCAGGGCCGCCTTGGCCTCGTCGTCCAGCGGCATAGTGGCGCTGAAGTCCACCAGGATGTTCGGGTCGTCGGCGGCGCCCTCCAGCACCGGGTGCGCGGTGGTCGGTGCGCCGGAGTGGAACGACGGCGGCGGCTCGGTGACGAAGCGCGGCTGTAGCAGCACCCCGACGGCCTCCGGTGGCACCAGGGCCAGTGCCCGGCGGATCGAGGAGACCAGCGTGCCGGCCGTGCCCGAGTGGTCGTTGCGCAGGCAGAACAGGCCGACGTAGTCGGGCCGGTGCGGGTGGAAGGCGTTCTCCACGTGCAGTTCGAGCAGGGTGCCGCTGCCGGCGTTGCTCTGCGACGCCTCCTGCCCCGGGACCGGGACCACGTTCTGCACCAGGGCGCCGGACTTCTCCTCCCGGTAGGCGACCACCTCGCCGAGGCAGAGGCTGAGCAGGGCGGTGACCGCACCCGGCGTGGTGGCCCGGCGCTCCACCGACTCCGCCACCGTGGGCGTCTCGGGCAGCAGCGTCTCGTCGTTCGGCAGGTTGCGGACGATCAGCAGACCGGTCGGACCGGGGTCGTGCCGGTACTGCCGGACCGACTCGCGCAGGCGCAGCGGCAGCCGGGACGAGCGGCGGCGGGCCTCGTCCATCCAGACCCGGGTGTCCATCAGCCGTGGTTCGACCAGGACGAGTTCGCGGGCCAGGCGCAGGACCTCGGCGCACTCCGGGTCGGTCAGGGTCAGGTCGGTGCTGTCGTCGAGTCTCGTCGTTCGTGGGGTCGGTGATGCGAGGGTCATAGGGTGACCTCTTTCGAGCGGGTTCGCTGGATCTCAACGGGAATCAATCGGACATGGCCACGAGCACGCGGCGCGATCCGGTGAACGGCCGCCGGCCGTGGCCGACGAGCACGTTGTCGATCAGCAGGACGTCGCCCTGCCGCCAGTCCACGTCGACGGCGGCCGCCAGCCCGCGGTCGCGGATCTGCCGGACGTACTCGGCGGGGATCGGCGCACCGTCGGCGAAGGTCACCGACTGGGGCAGGTCCGCCGCGGGGAGCAGCCTGGCGAGGTCGGCCGCCGTCTCGTCGCCGAGGCCGGCCGGGTGCCACTGGTCCGACTGGTTGAACCAGACCTCGGTGCCGGTGCGGGGGTGGCGGACGGTGGCCCGGCGCTGCTGGGTGATCCGCAGGCTGCCGTCGCGCCGCCACTCGCCGGCGGCGTGCGAGCCGGCCAGGAACCGGTCGACCTGGTCGCGGTCGTCGGTCTCGAAGGTGTCCTGCCAGCTCTTGCCCAGGCCGACTCCGCCGTGCAGGTTCTGGGAGTACCGGACGCCGTCCGCGAAGCGCTCGCGGACCTCGTCGTCCAGCGACTCCAGCCAGCGGGCCGCGTCGACCACCGGCGTGGCCCCGCCGGTCTCGGCCGCGACGACGCAGCAGAACAGCAGCCGGGACGGCCAACTGTGGGCGTAGGAGAGCTCGTTGTGCATCGAGATGGTGTACTCGGCCGGGTACTCGGTGGACGTGTACACGTTGTCGCCGACCTTGGTGCGCGGCGAGTTGCCGTGGACGTAGGCCAGCCGCTCGGGCAGCAGCCGGTCCATGACCGCGCCGAGCCGCTGCTCGGTGACGCCGAAACCGCGGAACACCACGGCCTTCTCCCGGTCGAGCAGCGCCTCGATCCCCTCGGCGTCGGCGTCCAGCCACGCCAAGAGGCCTTCGACACCTGCGGCGCCGGGTACGGAAACCGAGTCGGGGCCGATCTCCAGCGGCTTCCAGCCGGAACTGGCGTCCATCTCCGCGATCCCTTCGGGTCGACTGCAGCCACGCGGAATCGTGGCAACCAGAACGGTCCCCAAGGTTTCTATATTCGAGCGATATCGGCCCCGCGAGCGGCCCCGCGAGCGGCCCCGCCCGCCCCCGCCCGCCCGTGGCCGGTCGCGGGTATAGCGAAGCAATAGGCGGTGTGCCCGACGCTGTCGGTCCGGTGCCGAGGACGGCTCGGCCGCCACGGGAGGGCACCTCACCGATGAGCCAGTCAGCCAGCAGCCCACCAGCCGACGGCACACCAACCCGTCACGGGGGTTTGGTCCGCGGGAACCCGGACTTCGTCCGGCTGTGGATCGGCGCCGGGATCTCCCGGTTCGGGTCCTGCGTCGGCATGATCGCCTACCCGATGCTGGTGCTCTGGCAGACCGGGTCCGCCGCCGCGTCCGGGTACGTCGCGTTCGCCGCGACGCTGCCGAACCTGCTGCTCCAACTGCCCGCCGGCGCACTGGTCGACCGCTGGGACCGCCGGAAGGCGATGCTCGGCTGTGACGCCGTGCGCCTGCTGGTCTTCGCCGGCATGGCCGGCGCGGTGGCCGGCCACTGGGTCCCGGTGCCGCTGGTGATGGCCGCCGCCTTCGTGGAGGGCGCGCTCGGGATCTTCTACCAGAGCGCCGAGCAGGTCGCGGTGCGCCACGTGGTCCCCGCCGGGCAACTGCCGTCGGCGTTCGCCCGCAACCAGGCCCGCGGCTCGGCGATCGGCCTGCTCGGGCAGCCGCTCGGCGGGCTGCTGTTCGGCGTGACCCGCTGGTTCCCGTTCGCGGTGACCGCGCTCGCCCAGCTGGTCGCGCTGGCCTGCCTGGCCCTGATCCGCAAGGACCTGCGACCTGTCCGCACGGCTGCGCCGAAGCGGCTGCACGTCGAGGTGGCGGAGGGCGTCCGGTGGCTGTGGCGCAACCGGTTCCTGCGGGTGATGTCCGCCGTGTTCGCCGGCAGCAACCTGCTGTTCCAGGTGCTGAACCTGACCGTGATGGTGGTCGTCAAGGAACACGGCGGCACTCCTGCGCAGCTCGGACTGGTCTCGGGGGCGGCCGGCATCGGCGGCCTGCTCGGGGCGATGGCGGCCGGCTGGTGGTCGGCCCGGGTGGGGCTGCACGCCACGTCCGTCATCGGCCACGCGGTCTGGGTGGTGCTGATGCCGCTGGTGGCCTTCCTCTCCGACCCGGTGGCGATCGCCCTGGACGCCGCCGGGATCATGTTCGTGGCCGGTCTGTTCACCGTGTGCGGCAACGTCTACCTGGCCTGGGCCACCCCCGGGGAGCTGCAGGGCCGGGTACTGTCCAGCTCCGCGTTCCTGACCTCCGGGGCCAACGCGCTCGGCGCGCTGGTGGGCGGGTACATGCTGGCCGGCCTCGGGCCCGCCCGCACCGGACTGGTGATCACGGCGGTGCTGGTGCTGCTCACCGTGACCGTGGCGGTCAGCCCCAGCGTCCGGGCGGCGGGCCGGATGAGCGGCCCGGCCGGGGAGGAGCCGGTGGCGCTCAGGCCGGCCGGCTCGCGAGGAGATCGCGGGTAGGGCGGCGGTCACGGTGGCCCGGGCGAAGGCGGTGAAGTCGGCGTCGGCGGGCAGCCGGCGGCCGGTCAGCGCGTCGTA
>NZ_JBFBDY010000174.1:0-12445 GCF_040683475.1 Kitasatospora sp. NPDC093558
CCGCAGCGCCCCAAGGCGCTCAAGCTGGCCGAGCCCAAGCGCCGGCTGCGGGCGATCACCGTCGTGCTGTCGCTGGTGTTCTCGGTCTTCGCGGGCCGGCTCGTCCAGTTGCAGCTGCTGGACGCCGACGCGCTGGCCGCCGACGCCAACACCAACCGCTACCTCAACGTCCCGATCACCGCCGAGCGCGGCTCGATAACGTCCGCCGACGGCGTCGCCCTGGCCGCCACCGTCGACGCGTACGACATCACCGCCGACCCGGCGATGTTCACCCCGGAGGCCACCGGCGTCCCGGACGCTCCCGAGCAGGCGGCGGCGCTGCTGTCGCCGATCATCGGTGTGCCCAAGGAGAAGATCGCCGCCGACCTGCACACCCCCAAGAGCCGGTACAAGCGGCTCGCCGCCGCGCAGACCCCGAGCGCCAAGAGCCAGATCAGCGAGCTCAAGGCGAACCTGGAGAAGCAGGCCGGCTCGCGCGCCTGCCAGGCCCAGAAGCGGCAGCTCGGCAAGCCCGCCGACCAGGGCGGACGCACCCGGGTCGACAACGAGTGCGCCAACCCGCTGGCCGGCGTGCTCAACCAGGAGACGCAGAAGCGGGTCTACCCGTCCGACGGCCTGGCCGCCAACCTGGTCGGCTTCGTCAACGGCGAGGGGCAGGGCGCGGGCGGCCTGGAGCTGCAGTACCAGAAGCTCCTGGCGGGCAAGGACGGCCACAACAGCTACGCCCAGGCGGGCGGCCGGCTGGTGCCCACCGCCGGGGGCTCGCTGGAGCCCGCCGTGCCCGGCAGCGACGTCAAGCTGACCATCAACCGCGACATCCAGTGGGCCGCCCAGCGGGCGATCACCGACCAGGTGGCCAACTCCGGGGCCGAGAAGGGCTACGTCGTCGTCCAGGACGTGAAGACCGGCCAGGTCCTCGCGATGGCCACCGCGCCCGGCTTCAACCCGAACGACCTGAGCACCGCCAAGCAGTCCCAGCTCGGCAACGCCGCCCTGGTCGACGCGTACGAACCGGGCAGCACCGCGAAGCTGATGAGCATGGCCGCCGTCCTGGACTCCGGCAAGGCCGCCTGGGACACCAAGGTCACCGTCCCCAACCGGCTGGTCCGCGCCGGGCAGCAGTTCAAGGACGACATCGACCACGGCGACTGGTACCTGACCCTGGCCGGGGTGCTCGCGAAGTCCTCCAACATCGGCACCATCGAGGCGATCGAGACCCTCGGCGACGGCGACCAGCTGAAGGCCAACCAGGTGCTCGACGGCTACATGCGCAAGTTCGGCGTGGCGAAGCCGACCGGGCTGAACTTCCCCGGCGAGACGGCCGGCAAGCTCAAGAAGCCGGAGGACCTGGTCGCCTCGGAGAAGTACAACATCTCCTTCGGCCAGGGCCCGCTGCAGATGAACGCGCTGCAGGCCACCTCGGTGTACTCGACCATCGCCAACGGCGGCGTCCGGGTGGCGCCCAGCATCGTCCAGGGCGTCACCAGCCCGGACGGCAAGTACACCCCGACCCCGCCGGGCGAGCAGACCCGCGTGGTCGGCGACCAGACCGCCAAGACCCTCACCCAGATGCTGGAGTCGGTCGTCGACGACGAGCAGGGCACCGGCGGCAAGGCCGCCATCCCCGGCTACCGCGTCGCCGGCAAGACCGGCACCGCGAACCGGGGCGCGGCCAACGGCGTCGGCTACGACGGCTACACCGCCTCCTTCATCGGCTTCGCCCCGGCCGAGGCCCCCCGGGTCACCGTCTCCTGTACCCTCCAGGGCCCGGTCAACGGCCACTTCGGCGGTCAGCTGTGCGGCCCGGTGTTCAAGCAGGTGATGGAGTTCACCCTCAAGACCCTCCAGGTCCCGCCGAGCAACAGCGAGGCGCCCAACCTGCCCGTCGACTGGAAGCCGTGAACGAGCATGAGCAACGAGCTGGCCGCGCCGGCCGGCCTGCCGCTGCTGGTCGTCGACCGGCCGCGGGCCCGGATGGGCGAGCTGGCCGCGATCGTCTACGGACACCCGTCCGAGCGGCTGCTGATGCTCGGCCTGACCGGCACCAACGGCAAGACCACCACGTCCTACCTGGTCGAGGGCGGCCTGCGCGGCGCCGGCCGCAGCCCCGGGGTGATCGGCACCGTCGAGATGCGGGTCGGCACCGAGCGGATCAAGAGCGAGCGGACCACCCCCGAGGCCACCGACCTGCACGCGATCCTCGGCGTGATGGCCGAGCGCGGCGCCGACGCGGTGACCATGGAGGTCTCCAGCCACGCCCTCGTCTTCGGCCGCACCGACGGGGTGACGTACGACGTCGCCCTGTTCAACAACCTCACGCCGGAGCACCTCGACTTCCACCCCGACATGGAGGACTACTTCCAGGCGAAGGCCAGGCTCTTCCAGCCCGGCAAGTCCCGCCGCGGCGTGGTCAACGTCGACGACGAGTACGGCCGCCGGCTGGCCGCCGAGGCCGAGATCCCGGTGGCCACCTTCTCCGCCGCCGGCGCCGCCGGGGCCGACTGGCGCGCGGTCGACGTCCAGCTCGGCCCGGTCGGCTCCACCTTCCGCGTGCTGGGCCCGGACGGCGCCGAGGCCGACGCCTCCGTGCCGCTGCCGGGACCGTTCAACGTGGCCAACGCGCTCGCCGCGATCACCGTCCTGGTCTCCGCCGGGCTGCCGCTGGACCGGGCCGTCGCGGGCGTCGCCGCGGTGCCCGGCGTGCCCGGCCGGCTGGAGCGGGTGGACGCCGGACAGCCGTTCGTCGCCGTCGTGGACTACGCGCACAAGCCGGACGCCCTGCGGGCCGTCCTCGGTTCGCTGCGCGAGGTCACCAAGGGCCGGCTGCACGTCGTCGTCGGCTGCGGCGGCGACCGCGACCCGCACAAGCGCGGCCCGATGGGCGACATCGCCGCCCGGCTCGCCGACACCGCCCTGCTGACCAGCGACAACCCGCGCAGCGAGGACCCGCTGGCGATCCTCGCCAGCATGCTCGGTGGCGCCGCCGCGGTGCCCGAGGCCGAGCGCGGCGACGTCCTGGTCGTCCCCGACCGGGCCGAGGCGATCCGCCTCGCGGTGGCCCGCGCGCACGCGGGCGACACCGTGCTGGTGGCCGGCAAGGGCCATGAACTTGGCCAGTACGTACGAGACGAGATCCGCCCCTTCGACGACCGGGAGGTGCTGCACGACGAGATCAAACGGAACTCCGTCGCGCAGACCGCGGCCGCCCGGGGCGACCGAGGAGTAGAGCAGCAGTGATCGCACTGACCCTCGCCGAGGTGGCCGCAGCCGTCGGAGGCACCCTGGACGGCGCCGACCCCGGCACCCCGGTGACCGGCCCGGTCGAGGTCGACTCCCGGAAGGTCGTCCCCGGCGGCCTGTTCGCGGCCTTCGTCGGCGAGTACGTGGACGGCCACGACTACGCGGCCACCGCCGTCGGGGCCGGCGCCGTCGCGGTGCTGGCCTCCCGCCCGGTCGGCGTGCCCGCCGTCCTGGTCGACAGCGTCGTGGACGCCCTCGGCAAGCTGGCCCGCGCCGTCGTGGCCCGCGCGGAGTCCACCACCGTGGTCGCGCTGACCGGCTCGGCCGGCAAGACCAGCACCAAGGACCTGATCGCCCAGCTGCTCCAGCGCCTCGGCGACACCGTCTACCCGCCCGGCTCGCTCAACAACGAGATCGGCCACCCGATGACCGCGCTGCGGGTCGAGCCCGGCACCCGGCACCTGGTCATGGAGATGGGCGCCCGGCACAAGGGCGACATCGAGTACCTCACCTCCATCACCCCGCCCCGGATCGGCGTGGTGCTGAACGTCGGCACCGCGCACGTCGGCGAGTTCGGCTCGCAGGAGCGGATCGCCGAGGCCAAGGGCGAACTGGTCGAGGCACTGCCCGCGGACGGCGCCGCGATCCTCAACGCGGACGACCGGCTGGTCCGCGCGATGGCGGCCAGGACCAAGGCCAGGGTCGTCCTGTTCGGCGAGTCCCCCGACGCCCACGTCCGGGCCACCGACGTTCGCCTGGACGCCACCGGACGGCCATCGTTCACGCTCACCACCCCGGCCGGTTCCGCGCCCGTACAGCTGCGCCTGTACGGTGAGCACCACGTCTCGAACGCCCTCGCCGCCGCCGCGGTGGCGGTGGAGCTCGGGATGTCCGTCGACGACACCGCGGCAGCCCTGGGCGAGGCGGGTGCGCTGTCCCGCTGGCGCATGGAGGTCGTCGACCGGGCCGATGGTGTCACCGTCGTCAACGACGCCTACAACGCGAACCCCGACTCGATGCGGGCCGCGCTGCGGGCGCTGGTCTCGATGGGGGGCCGCGGCCCGGAGCGCCGCCGCACCTGGGCGGTGCTCGGCGAGATGCGGGAGCTCGGCGAGGACAGCCTGGCCGAGCACGACGCCATCGGGCGGCTCGCGGTGCGGCTGGACGTCACCAAGTTCGTGGCGGTCGGCGGACGCGAGGCGGCCTGCATGGAACTGGGCGCGAGGAACGAAGGTTCGTGGGGTGAGGAGTCGGTGCTGGTGTCCGACGCGGACGCGGCGGTCGAACTGCTGCGCAGTCAGCTGCGGCCGGGGGATGTGGTCCTGGTGAAGGCGTCCCGTTCGGTGGGGCTGGAGAAGGTGGCCGAGGCGCTCCTCGCGGACGGTGCTGCCCAGTGATGAAGCAGATCCTCTTCTCCGGCATGATCGGCCTGGTCCTGTCGCTGCTGGGCACCCCGGCGCTGATCAAGCTGCTCGCCAAGCACGGCTACGGCCAGTACATCCGCGACGACGGCCCCAAGGCGCACCACAGCAAGAAGGGCACGCCCACCATGGGCGGCATCGCCTTCATCCTGGCGACGCTCATCGCCTACTTCGCCACCAAGGCGATAACGGGCGAGAGCCCGACCGTCTCCGGGCTGCTGGTGCTCTTCCTGACCGCAGGCCTCGGCCTGGTCGGCTTCCTGGACGACTACATCAAGGTCGTCAAGCGCCGCTCGCTCGGCCTGCGGGCCAAGGCGAAGCTGGCCGGCCAGTCCATCGTCGGCCTCGGCTTCGCGGTGCTGGCGCTGCAGTTCAAGGACGACCGCGGGCTCGCCCCGGCGTCCCAGAGCCTGTCCTTCGTCCGGGACTTCAAGTGGGCGATCGGCCCGGTCCTGTTCGTCATCTTCGCGTACTTCATGATCGCGGCGATGTCGAACGGCGTGAACCTGACGGACGGCCTGGACGGCCTCGCCACCGGCGCGTCGGTCATGGTCTTCGGCGCCTACACCTTCATCGGCATCTGGGAGTACACCCAGAGCTGCGCCTACGCGATCACCGCGACCGCCAACTGCTACGACGTACGCGACCCACTGGACCTCGCGGTCGTCGCCTCCGCCCTGATGGGCTCCTGCTTCGGCTTCCTGTGGTGGAACACCTCGCCCGCCAAGATCTTCATGGGTGACACCGGCTCGCTCGCCCTCGGCGGCGCCCTGGCCGGCCTGGCCATCTGCTCGCGCACCGAGTTCCTGGTCGCGCTGCTCGGCGGCCTCTACGTGATCATCACCCTGTCGGTGATCATCCAGGTCGGCTCCTTCCGGATGACCGGCAAGCGCGTCTTCAAGATGGCACCGCTGCAGCACCACTTCGAACTCAAGGGCTGGACCGAAGTCCTGATCGTGGTCCGCTTCTGGATCATCCAGGGCCTCTGCGTCGCCGTCGGCCTCGGCCTCTTCTACGCGGGATGGGTGACCGGATGACCGGTGTGGAGTGGCAGGACCTGCCCGTCGTCGTCGCCGGGCTCGGCGTCTCGGGCATCAGCGCCGCCCGCGTCCTGCACGGCCTCGGCGCCCGCGTCACCGTGGTCGACGGCGGCAGCGGCGAGGGCCTGCAGGCCCGCGCCGCCGAGCTGGAGGCCCAGGGCATCACCGTGCGCCTCGGCGACGGCGCCGGCCTGCCCGAAGGCACCCGGCTGATCGTCACCTCGCCCGGCTGGCCGCCGAGCAGCCCGCTGTTCGCCGCCGCCGACGAGGCCGGCGTCGAGGTCTGGGGCGACGTCGAACTCGCCTGGCGCCTGCGCAAGCCGCTGCCCGCCACCGGCGAGCCCGCCCCCTGGCTGGCCGTCACCGGCACCAACGGCAAGACCACCACCGTCCAGATGCTCGCCTCGATCCTGACCGCGGCCGGCAAGCGCACCGCCGCCGTCGGCAACGTCGGCGTCTCGGTGCTGGACGCGGTGCTCGCCGAGGAGCCGTACGACGTCCTCGCGGTCGAGCTCTCCAGCTACCAGCTGCACTGGGCGCCCTCGCTGCGCCCGCACTCGGCGGCCGTGCTCAACCTGGCGCCCGACCACCTCGACTGGCACGGCTCGATGGAGGCGTACGCCGCCGACAAGGGCCGGATCTACGAGGGCAACGTCGTCGCGTGCGTGTACAACCTGGCCGACCCGGCCACCGAGGAGCTGGTCCGCGAGGCCGACGTCGAGGAGGGCTGCCGGGCGATCGGCTTCGGCCTCGGCGCGCCCGGCCCGTCGAACTTCGGCGTCGTGGACGGGCTGCTGGTCGACCGCGCGTTCGTGCCCGACCGGGCCAAGAACGCCGCCGAACTGGGCGCCGTCGAGGACGTCAACCCGCCGGCCCCGCACAACATCACCAACGCCCTCGCGGCGGCGGCGCTGGCGCGGGCCTACGGGGTCGAGCCGAAGGCCGTCCGGGAGGGCCTGCGGGCCTTCCGCCCGGACGCCCACCGGATCGCCGAGGTCGCCGTGGTCGACGGGGTCACCTACATCGACGACTCCAAGGCCACCAACACCCACGCCGCCGCGGCCTCGCTGGCCGCTTACCGGCCGATCGTCTGGATCGCCGGCGGCCTCGCCAAGGGCGCGACCTTCGACGACCTCGTCCAGGGCGCGGCCGAGCGGCTGCGGGCCGCCGTGCTCATCGGCGAGGACCGCGCCCTGATCAGGGAGGCGCTCGCCCGACACGCGCCGGATGTCCCGGTGATCGAGGCGGCCGAGGGCCAGACTGGCGCGGTGGCGATGGCCGAGGTCGTCCGGACGGCCGCGTCGCTCGCCCAGCCGGGTGACACGGTGCTCCTGGCCCCGGCCTGCGCGTCGATGGACATGTTCACCAACTACGGCGAGCGCGGCGACCTCTTCGCCGACTCCGTCCGGGGTCTGGCGGACGGGTAGCCGGGCCCGGCGAGGGCGTCCGTACGAAGAGAGCGAGCGGGGAGTTGGCGGGGCAGGGCAAGGCGGATCCGGGCGTGCGGGAGCAGGCCCCGGCCGATCCGTGGCGCGTGATCTCCGCCACCACCACGAAGTACAAGTCGGCCGGTCCGCTGGGCCGCCTGAGCGTCCTGCGCGCCCGGGTGCGGTACTGGCTGGACCGGCCGCTGACGCCGTACCTGCTGATCGTCGGCACCACGCTGCTGCTGGTCGTGCTCGGCCTCATGATGGTCTTCTCGGCCTCGCAGATCCTGGCCCTGAACCAGCACCACACCGCGCAGTACTACTTCCTCAAACAGCTGATCGCGGCCATCCTCGGCCTCGTCATGCTGGCCGGCATCGCCGCCGTCCCGGTGGCGGTGCTGCGGGTCGTCGTCTACCCGGTGATGTTCGGCGTGATCGGCGCCCTCGCGCTGGTCGCCGTGCCCGGCATCGGGGTGCGGATCAACGGCAACCAGAACTGGCTGGACTTCGGCTTCTTCCAGTTCCAGCCCTCCGAGTTCGCCAAGTTCGCGCTCGTGCTCTGGGGCGCCGACCTGCTCGCCCGCAAGCAGAAGGCCGGCACCCTCAGCTCCTGGAAGCACCTGCTCGTGCCGCTCGTCCCGGGCGCCCTGCTGCTGCTCGCGCTGATCATGCTCGGCGGCGACATGGGCACCTCGATGATCCTGGTGGCCATGCTGTTCGCGCTGCTCTGGATGGTCGGCGCACCGCTGCGGCTGTTCGTGGCCACCCTCGGCGTGGCCGTCGTCGTCTGCACCGCGCTGGTGGTCACCGTCCCGCACCGGGCCGAACGCCTCGGCTGCATCGGGATCACCAAGCTCGACCCGGACGGAGCCTGCTTCCAGGCCCTGCACGGCGTCTACTCCTTCGCCCTCGGCGGCGGCTTCGGCACCGGCCTCGGCGCCGGCGTCGAGAAGTGGGGCCAGCTGCCCGAGGCGCACACCGACTTCATCTTCGCCGCGACCGGCGAGGAACTCGGTCTGGTGGGGACGCTGTCGGTGATCGGTCTCTTCGCGGCACTAGGCTACGCGGGTATCCGTGTGGCCATCGGTACGAAGGACCCCTTCGTCAGGTACGCCGCGGGAGCCGCCACCACGTGGATCATGGCCCAGGCCGTGATCAACCTGGGGTCGGCACTGGGACTGCTGCCGATCGCGGGCGTCCCGCTCCCGCTGTTCTCCTACGGCGGTTCCGCCATGCTGTCGGCCATGTGCGCGATCGGGGTGCTGCTCTGCCTGGCACGCAGCACCTCCGGCGCGAAGGCGGCCCTGGCCGCCCGGAGCAAGAACTCCCGGATCAGGAGACGACTGGCCCGGGTGCTGCCACGACGACGAACCACAGCGCGCCCGGTCCCCGGGCCGACGCGCAGGGAGCGGTGAATTTCGGTGCATGTCGTACTCGCCGGCGGGGGGACCGCCGGTCACATCGAGCCGGCCATGGCCCTCGCGGACGCCCTCCGCAGGCACGACCCGTCCATCGGGATCACCGCCCTGGGCACCGAGCGCGGTCTGGAGACCCGGCTGGTGCCCGAGCGCGGCTACCAGCTGGAGCTCATCCCGGCCGTCCCGCTGCCCCGCAAGCCCACCCCCGAGCTGATCACCGTCCCGGGCCGGCTGCGCGGCACCGTCCGGGCCGCCCAGGAGATCATCGAGCGGGTCAACGCCGACTGCGTGGTCGGCTTCGGCGGCTACGTGGCGATGCCCGCCTACCTGGCCGCCAAGCGCGCCGGCGTGCCGATCGTGGTGCACGAGGCCAACGCCCGCCCGGGCCTGGCCAACAAGATCGGCGCCCGCTACTCCGACTTCGTCGCCGTCTCCACCCCGGACAGCAAGCTGCGCGACTCCCGGTACATCGGGATCCCGCTGCGCCGCACGATCGCGACCCTGGACCGCAACGCGGCCCGCCCGGAGGCCCGGCAGTACTTCGGCCTCGACCAGCGGCTGCCCACCCTGCTCGTCTCCGGCGGCTCCCAGGGCGCGCGCCGGCTCAACGAGACCATCACCGCGATCGCCCCGCGCCTGCAGCAGTACGGGGTGCAGATCCTGCACGCCGTCGGCCCGAAGAACGAGCTGCCGCAGGTCAACGACATCCCGGGGATGCCGCCGTACCGCCCGGTGCCGTACGTCGACCGGATGGACCTCGCCTACGCCGCGGCCGACCTGATGCTCTGCCGGGCCGGCGCCATGACGGTGGCCGAGCTCGCGGCCGTCGGGCTGCCCGCCGCGTTCGTCCCGCTGCCCATCGGCAACGGCGAGCAGCGGCTGAACGCCCAGCCGATGGTCAAGGCGGGCGGCGGCCTGCTGGTGGACGACGCCGAGCTGACCCCGGACTGGGTGCTGCAGAACGTGCTGCCCGTCCTCACCGACCCGCAGAAGCTGTGGGACATGAGCCGGGCCGCCGCCGAGTTCGGCCGCCGGGACGCGGACGACCTGCTGGTCGGCATGGTCTACGAGGCCATCGAGGCCGCCCGCGGCGGTCGCCGCCGTGGTTGACGGCCGGCTCGCCGACCCCCTGGAGGAGGAGCTGGAGGCCGAGGAGCACGCTCCCCGGCTCCGGCTCTCCCGCCGGGGCTTCGTGGTGCTGGGCGTGCTCGGTGCCGCGGTGGTCGGCGTGCTGGCCTGGGTGGTCTTCTTCTCCTCGCTGCTGGACGTCCGGGACGTCGCCGTTCAGGGGGCCACCGACGACAAGCTGACGGCGGACCAGGTCCGCGCGGCGATCGGCGGGCTCGGCGACGGCCCGCTGGCCCGGGTGGACCTGGACGCCGCCCAGCGGCGGATCGAGGCGATCCCGCGGGTGGCCGGTGCCGAGGTCTGGCGGGGCTGGCCGCACACCCTCCAGGTGAAGGTGACCCAGCGCAAGGCGGTGGCCGCGGTCAAGGGCGACGACGGTCAGTTCACCCAGATGGACGCCGCCGGAGTGAGCTTCGCCACCGAGGCGGCCCCGCCCGCGGGGGTGCCGGTGGTGGAGCTGCGGCTCAGTCAGCAGGCGAAGGACGCCGACGGGGTGATCTCCCGTCCGCAGCTGGTGCAGGGTGCGGTGGCGGTGGCCGCCGGGCTGCCGTCCGATGTCGCGCAGCGCGCGGGCGCCCTGCTCGTGCACTCGTACGACGACATCGAGCTGCAGCTCAGCGGGGGTGCGACGGTGCGCTGGGGGAGTCCGGAGCAAAACGACAGGAAAGCCCGGGTCCTGGTGGCCCTGCTGGCTCAGAAGGGCACGAACTACGACGTGAGTGCACCGGACGCGCCGGCGGTGTCCGGATGATCCGGTAGGTTCTTTGCCTGGGGGTGGGGTTGACGCCTTGGAGTGTCGGCCCGACCCTTGGTGGTCACCCCGGTTTCATATGCCGGTCGATGATCACATAGGCTCAAAAGAAAAAGGGAAGCTCGGCGTGTTCGTTGAAACGCGTGCCCGGAGCCACCTAGTGTCCTGTGTCACCAGACTGTGCCCCCTGGTGATGTGACGGAGGCACAGGACTAACCCTAAAGGTCAAGTTTAGGGTTGGGGTCGGCGGTCGGCATTTCGGACATTGCGTCAGAAACCAGGCTCCCTACCCATCGACATCCGTCGGTACGGCTCTCATCGGGCCACGCCGACCCGGAAATTCGAGGCGAGAGGCCTTCGACGTGGCAGCACCGCAGAACTACCTCGCAGTCATCAAGGTCGTCGGTATCGGCGGCGGTGGTGTCAACGCCATCAACCGGATGATCGAGGTCGGTCTCAAGGGCGTCGAGTTCATCGCGATCAACACCGATGCGCAGGCCCTCCTCATGAGCGACGCCGACGTCAAGCTCGATGTGGGCCGTGAACTCACCCGGGGCCTCGGCGCCGGCGCCAACCCCGAGGTCGGCCGCAAGGCCGCCGAGGACCACCGCGAGGAGATCGAGGAGGTCCTCAAGGGGGCCGACATGGTCTTCGTCACCGCGGGCGAGGGCGGTGGCACGGGCACGGGCGGCGCGCCCGTCGTCGCCAACATCGCCCGCTCGCTCGGCGCGCTCACCATCGGCGTGGTCACCCGCCCCTTCACCTTCGAGGGCCGGCGGCGTGCGAACCAGGCCGAGGACGGCATCGCGAGCCTGCGCGAAGAGGTCGACACCCTCATCGTCATCCCCAACGACCGGCTGCTGTCCATCTCGGACCGCCAGGTCAGCGTGCTCGACGCGTTCCGCTCGGCCGACCAGGTCCTGCTCTCCGGCGTCCAGGGCATCACCGACCTGATCACCACCCCGGGTCTGATCAACCTCGACTTCGCCGACGTCAAGTCCGTCATGTCGGACGCCGGCTCGGCGCTCATGGGCATCGGCTCGGCCCGTGGTGAGGACCGCGCCAAGGCGGCGGCCGTGATGGCGATCTCCTCGCCGCTGCTGGAGGCCTCGATCGACGGCGCCCGCGGCGTCCTGCTCTCCATCTCCGGCGGCTCGGACCTCGGTCTGTTCGAGATCAACGAGTCGGCCCAGCTGGTCAGCGAGGCCGCGCACCCCGAGGCCAACATCATCTTCGGTGCGGTCATCGACGACGCCCTCGGCGACGAGGTGCGGGTCACCGTCATCGCGGCCGGCTTCGACGGCGGACAGCCGCCGGCCATCGTCCGCGACCCGGTCGTCAAGTCCACCCCCGCCACCCCGGCCACGCCGCCGGCCGCCCCGGAGCGCCCGGCCTCCCGGCCGTCGTACGGGGGCATCGGCTCGGTGACGTCCCGCTCCGAGGGCGACTCGTCCGCGCCGGCCCGCTCGGCCGAGACCCCGGCCACCGCGACGGCGGCCCCGGTGCCGCCGCAGGTGCAGCCGGCCCGCCAGCCGTTCGTGGAGAGCCCGGCCGAGGAACTCGACGTGCCGGACTTCCTTAAGTGATCGATCACGCGGTACGCGACGGTGCTCACTTCGCCTTCACCGACAGGTGGGGCGGGGTGAGCACTTCGCCGTACGGGGAGCTGAACCTCGGCGGCGCGGTCGGGGACGACCCGGAGGCCGTCCGGGAGAACCGGGCGCTCGCGGCCCGCGAGGTGGGGCTGAACCCGGCCGACGTGGTCTGGATGAACCAGGTGCACGGCGCCGACGTGGCCGTGGTGACGGAGCGGCAGCCGATGGGGCAGGCCCCGACGGTCGACGCGGTGGTCACCGACCGGCCGCTCGCGCTCGCGGTGCTGACCGCCGACTGTACGCCGGTGCTGCTGGCCGACCCGGTGGCGGGCGTGGTGGGCGCGGCCCACGCCGGACGGCCCGGCCTCGCGGCCGGGGTGGTGCCGGCGGTCGTCCGGGCGGTGACGGAGCTGGGCGCCGAGCCC
>NZ_JBFBDY010000175.1:0-12376 GCF_040683475.1 Kitasatospora sp. NPDC093558
GCCACGACCAGGCGGCGTCCGCGGCCGGCCGGGTGCGGGCCCGGCCGAGGACGAGGGCGATGCCGCGCGGGAGGCGGCGCAGCAGCGCGGGCAGGAGCTGCGGCTCGTGGCGGACGGCGGCGGTCAGGTAGGCGCCGAGGCCGCTGCCGTACCCGAAGGCCTGGACGGCCAGCGCCTCGTCGGTGCGGCGGTGGCGGTGCCAGACCACGGCGCCGGGCTGGTAGACGAGCGCGTACCCGTCGGCGAGCACCCGGAAGAAGGCGAGCAGGTCCTCGCCGCCCCTGGCCGGGGTGCCGGGGCCGGTGGCCAGGTCGAAGCCGCCGAGGGAGCGCAGCAGCGCGGCCCGGATGGCCATGTTGCCGCCGGAGCCGAAGCGCCCGGCGGTGAACGGGAAGAGGGGGTCCGGCGGGGGGTCGGCCAGGGACCACCGGCGGACAGCGAAGCCCTTGTCGAAGTCGGCGTGGCGGACCACCGCGGCCTGGGCCTCGGTGGCCAGTTCGGCGGGCAGGATCAGCCCGGTCACGCAGCCGGTGCGCCGGTCGCCGGCGAACGCCTCGGCGATCGCGGCCAGCCAGGACCGGTCGACGACGATGTCGTCGTCGACGTAGGCGATCAGCTGCCCCGCGGCCACGGCCAGTCCGCGGTTGCGCGCCCGGGCCAGGCCCACGATCGGCTCGCGCAGGTAGCGCACGCGGCCCAGGTAGCGCTCGCGCACCAGGCGGGCGGCGGCCTCGCTGTGCGGCGCGTTGTCGACCGCGATGACCTCGAAGCGCGGGTAGTCCACCCGCAGGACGGAGTCCAGGCAGTCCCGGAGCATGTCGGCGCGGTCGTGCGTGCACACGACCACGCTGATCAGCGGTGCGTCGAGGAGGGCGTCCGCCCGGGCCGCGAGGCATGGATGGGGCACGCGGGCGGACGCGGTCGGGGGGTGGGTGCTGCGGCCGTCCGCCGACCCCGCCCGGTCGGCGGCGAGGTGGCGGGCGATGGGGGCGGCGAGTTCCGTGCGGGCGGCCTCGGTGAGGGCCAGGTGCAGCCCGTCGGGGTCGGCGGCGGTCGCGCTCACCAGGCCGAGCGGATGGCCGTGCAGCCTGACCAGGGCCAGGGCGCGGCCGGCTGCGCCGGTGGCGTCGTCGCCGCTCGGCAGGCGCAGGCGGGCGGGGGTGGGGGGTTCGGCGGGGGCAGCGGGGGCGGCCGGGGTGGCGGGTTCGGCCGGTCCGGCGTCGAGATCGTCCGCGAGTTCGAGGTCGAGCACGTGCCCGGGACGGCACAGGGCCGCGCCGGTCCCCGCCGCGGGGGCGGTCGTGGGGCGGGCGTCGTCGTCTGCCGTCGTGGCGTCAGGCTTCGTGACGTCGCGCTTCGTGACGTCGCACTTCATGGCGTCGGGCCATCTGGTGCCGCGCATCGTTCCTCCTCGCGGTGCCTGATCCGGGGCAATGCCAGGGCAATGCCGGGGCGTTGCCGGGGCGTTGCCGAAACCGGGCCGGGGGCGGGATCGGTTCAGGGTCGGAGCCGATATCGAGGTCGGGGCCGGGCCGCGAACAGCCCGGGAACGGTCCGGGTCAGTCCGGGCCGCACCGGGCCGGCGTGCCGGCGCGCCCGGGACATCGGGTCCGTCGGGTGGGCGGGCACCCGGGGCGCGGCAACCCCGACCGGGCCGCGCTCCGGGTGTCCGCCCACGGTGGCGCCGCCAGCCGCGCGGCGCCTCGGGACGGCGCGCGGCCGACCGGCGTGCCGCCGGTGCGGTCCGCCGCGCACGTCCGCGGGCCCGCAGGCACCCGGGCGCGTCCGGCCCGACCGGGACGCGCCGCGGGTGTCGCGGTGGACTGGGTGGACGGGGTGAACGGGGTGAACAGGGTGGACGGGGTGGGAACCCGTGGTTCCCGGGGAGGGGAGACGTCGACCAGCGCCCGGTGCAGCGCGGCGCCGCCGCCCGCCGTACCGGTGGCCGTGACCAAGCCGGGCAGGTGTCCGTGCAGCCGCACCAACGCCAACACGCGGCCGGGCGGGTCGGCGGCACCGCGACCGCCGGGCGCGTACCACGCCCCCGGCTCGTCCGGGTCCGGTTCGACGACGCGGACGGGGGTGTAGAGCGAGTCGCGGGCGGCAGGGCGCGGGCAGGCAGCCGCGGTGCGCCGGCCGGTGCCCTCCATCAGTGCTCCCCCGGCGGGGCGGCCGCCGAGGACCGGGCACCGGGACGCTCGGCGATCAGGGTCCGCAGCACCCGGCGGCCGTCGGAGACGGCGTGCAGGTGGGAGCGACCGCTGCGGCGGGGGAGTTCCAGGCTCGGCACCTCGGCGATCCGCAGCCCCGAACGCAGTGCGTGCGCGATCATCTCGGCCTCGATCTCGAAGCCGGTGGAGCGCAGGTCGAGGGCATCCAGGAAGGAGCGGCGGAAGGCGCAGTAGCCGTAGCACAGGTCGGTGAGGCCGGCGTCGTAGAGCCGGTTGGCGACGGCGAGCAGGAAGCGGTTGCCGAGCGAGCGGACCCGGGTGAAGTCCAGCGAGCCGCCGCCGGCGATGCAGCGCGAGCCCTTGACGAAGTCGTAGCCGTGGTCGAGGAAGTGCAGGTAGTGCGGGATCTCTCCGGGCCACATGGAGCCGTCGGCGTCCATCATGACGATGTACTCGCCGGTCGCGGCGGCGAACCCGGTGCGCAGCGCGTTGCCCTTGCCGGGGGCGCTCTGCTGGACGCTGCGCACGGTCGGCAGGCACTGCCTGGCCATCGGCACGGTGGCGTCGCTGGAGGCGCCGTCGACCAGGACGACCTCGTCGACGCAGCGCGGGATCTGCTCGAAGACCCAGGCGATGTTGCGGGCCTCGTTCTGGGCGGGGACGACGAGGCTGACGGTGTGGGTGGTGTCGACGCGGTCGCCGGCACGGCGCATCGGGCGGTGGTCGTGGACCCGGTCGCTGGCGCGCCGGTGCGGGTGCCGGTCCGGCGCGGCGCCGGGGGGCCGTCCTGCGTACGGGTACGGGACGGCGGTGGGGGGCAGGGTGGTGCTCATGGGGGCCTCTCGAACGAGCGGAGGCGGTGGGCGGTCGGCGACGCCGGGGAGCGGGCGCGACGCGGCCCTTGAAGTGTGGCGAACAAGCCCGGGCGCGGACGGATACGCGCACGCGTGACCTGGGAGGTGGCCCCGTGGGAGCCGCCTGAACTGCGGAGAGTGCCGCGGCGGCCGAAGGTGGGGTGCGCACCGCCCGGGCTCTCGCACGGCGCCGAGGGCGCCGTCGAGCGAACTGGCCTGCTGTGCTACCGCGCTCCCAAGGGGGCGCGTGCGTTATGCCAGGGCCTCATCGTCCGTCTGCACGCAGGGTAACGTCAAGGGGTTTTCGTCCGTTTTTCGACGTAACTTCCCATGACGCGCGGTGACGCCGAGTCACCGACTCCCGCGGCGTCACCGTCCCGAGCACCACTACCCCTCAGCGTCACCGCTCCGCGACCGGGCGGCCCTCCGGCTCCTCCGAGATCCGGCGGGCGATCTCGGCCGGCCGCACCGGGCGCCCGAAGTGCCAGCCCTGCGCCCAGTCGCAGCCGATCGTCCGCAGCCGCTCGGCGTCCTTGCGGGTCTCGACCCCCTCGGCGGTGACGTTCAGCCCGAGCGCGTGGGCCATCGACACCAGGCCGCTGACGATCCGCCACCCGGTCGACTCGTCCTTGCCCGGGTCGTGCAGGTCGCCTACGAAGGACCCGGCGATCTTCAGGCCGGAGACCGGCAGGTCGCGCAGGTAGGCGAGGTTGGACCAGCCGGTGCCGAAGTCGTCCACCGCCAGCGACACCCCGAGGTCCACCAGGCCGTGCAGGGTGCGCAGCGCCTCGTCCTCGGGCCCGACCACGGTGGACTCGGTGATCTCCAGCTGGAGCCGGGCCGGGTCCAGGCCGGTGCCGTCGAGGATCCGGCCGAGGTCGCCGACCAGCGCCGCGCTGCGCGCCTGACGGACCGCCAGGTTGACGTTGAGCTGGGGCGCGGCGTCGCCGAAGCGCTTGATCCAGTCGGCCGCCTGGCCGCAGGCCTGCTCCAGCACCCAGCGGCCGAGCGGCATGATCAGCCCGGTCTCCTCGGCGGTCGTCACGAACTCGTCCGGGCCGAGCACGCCCAGCTGCGGGTGGCGCCAGCGCACCAGCGCCTCCACGGCGGCGAGCCGGCCGTCGCCGAGCGCGTAGAGCGGCTGGTAGTCGATGAAGAACTCGCCGCGGTCGAGGGCGGCGGGCATCCGCACCGACACCGCGTACCGGCTGACCGCGCGGGCGTTCTCCTTCGGGTCGAACAGCGTCCAGCGGCCCCGGCCGGCCTCCTTGGCCCGGTAGAGCGTCAGGTCGGCGGCCCGGACGGCGGCACCCGGGGTGGTCGTGGACACGCGCCGCTCCAGCACGCCGACGCTCGCGCCCACGGCCAGCTTGTGATCGCCGATCAGCACCGGCCCGGCGAGCGCCTTGAGGACGGTCTTCGCGGCGGCGACCGCCTCCTGCTCGCCCCGGCACTTCTCCAGCAGCACGACGAACTCGTCGCCGCCGAGCCGGGCGACCAGGTGCCCGAGCGGGGAGAGCGCGGCCTTCAGCCGGGCGGCGACGGCGGAGAGCAGCTGGTCGCCGGTGTCGTGGCCGAGGCTGTCGTTGACGATCTTGAAGCCGTCGAGGTCGACGTAGCACAGGCCGAACCGGGCGCCCGGCTCCGGCTCCTCGAACAGCTTCTCCAGCCGCTCGAAGAACGCCGCCCGGTTGGGCAGCCCGGTGAGCGGGTCGTGGGTGGCCTGGTGGCGCAGCCGCTCCTGCAGCCGGTAGCGGTCGGTGACGTCCTCCAGCATCGCGACCTGGTACTGCGGCCTGCCGTCGTCGTCGCGGATCAGCGAGACGGTCAGGTGCGTCCAGATGACCTCGCTGTCCTGGCGGTAGTACGGCTTGTCGAACTGGAAGTAGTCCCGCTTGCCGCTGATCAGGTCCTCGTACGCCTCCCACACGCCGGGCGTGTCCTCGGGGTGGACGAGGTCGCCGACCCGGCGGCCGATCATGTCCTCGGGTCCGGCGCCGAACAGGTCCTGGAGGGCCTTGTTCACGGCCAGGATGTTGCCGTCCGTGTCGCCGATGCCGATGCCGATCGCGGCACTCTCGAACAGGGCGCGGAAGCGGGCCTCCGAGGCGCGCAACGCCCGTTCGGCCTCCTTGCGGGCGAGGTCCGCGGCGGCCCGGATCGCCTCCTGCTCACGCAGCGTGCGCTCGCGCAGGGCCGCCGCCCAGCCGGCCCCGCCGGCGCGGGTGCGCGCGGGGCGGGGGTCGTGGAGGACGGTCTGGGCGTCGCCCAGCCGCCCCGCCCGGGCCCCCACGACCGGGTCAGTGAAGTGCGCCTCGACCAGCTCGGCGCCGGCCCGCTCGGCCAGGTGCGGCTCGAACGGCTCCTCCTGCTGGGCGCGGTGCAGCAGCGCGGCGGTGCGGGCCACCAGCCGGCCGAGCAGGCCGGGGTGGACGGCGGTGCCGTGGTCGCCGGAGAGCAGCCGGGCCCACTCCTCGTGGAACCGCTCGGCGCTGCCGGACACCGGGGGCGTGCTCATGCGACCGCCGCCCCGCTGGGGTCGGCGGGGTGTCCGCAGGGTCCGCTGGGGTCGGCGGGGTGTCCGCACGGTCCGCTGGCTCCGCTCAAGGGCGGAACCCCACGCCCGCCACCCCGGCCATCCGCTCGGGGTGCTCGCCGACCGACTCCGGCTGGTCCGGGCGCCACTGCGGCAGGTAGACCACGCCCGGCTCGACGAGCTCGAAGCCGTCGAACATCGCGGTGATCTGCTCGTGGGTGCGCATGGTCAGCGGGGTCGGCGTCATCCGGTAGAGCTTCTGGTGGTCCTCCGCCTGGTCGGGGCGGCCCTCCAGCGAGGCGTGGGAGAGGACCAGCGCGCTGCCGGGCGGGAGCGCGTCGCGGATCGCCGCGACCAGCTTCCACGGGTCCTCGTCGTCGCTGACGAAGTGGGCGACCGCCACCAGCAGGACGGCCACCGGCTCGCCTGCCGCCAGCAGCCCGGCGACCTCGGGGTGGGCCAGCAGGTCGGCGTCGCGCAGGTCGGCCTGGACGACGGCGCTCAGCGGGTCGTCCGCGAGCATCAGCCGGCTGTGCGCGACGGCCACCGGGTCGCGGTCGACGTAGACCACCTGTGCCCCGGGGGAGATCTCGCGGGCGATCTCGTGCACGGCGCCGAAGGTCGGGATGCCGGAGCCGACGTCCAGGAAGCGGGTGATGCCGCGCTCGGCGAGGAACGTCACGGCGCGGCGCAGGAAGGCCCGGTTGGAGCGCATGATCTGGGGCAGCTCCGGCCACAGGGCGATCGCCTTGCGGGCCATCTCCCGGTCCACCTCGAAGTTGTGCGATCCCCCGAGGTAGTAGTCGTAGACCCGTGCGGCGTTCGGTTTGTCCAGGTCCGTGCCCTCCGGTACCCAGCTCGGTCGCCGCATGCCTGTGACTCCTTCACTCCGGTTCTGGGGCGCCAGCGGCCGCAAGCCACTGCTGTGACAGATGAGACTACAAGCACAGAAGATCCTCCCCCGCACCCCGAACGGGTGCAAGCGGAGTGCGCGTCTCCCGCTGCCGGTGCCGCTGTTGCGGGTGGCGCGGCCGGTACCGGCTCCCGCGCTGCCGGGCGGGCGTGGCGGGCGTGGCGGGGCCGAGAATGGGGGTGATGGCCGGACGCATCGAGGATTACGCCCTCATCGGCGACCTGCAGACCGCCGCCCTGGTCGGCCGGGACGGTTCGGTCGACTGGCTCTGCCTGCCCCGGTTCGACTCCCCCAGCTGCTTCGCCGGACTGCTCGGCGACTCCGACCACGGCGCCTGGCGGCTCGCCCCGGCGGGCGCCGGCGACTGCCACACCCGTCGCTACCGGGGCGACAGCCTCGTCCTGGAGAGCGAGTGGCACACCGCGGGCGGGCGGGTCAGGGTCACCGACTTCATGCCGCAGCGCGGCCCGGACGGGCAGCGCGCCCCGCAGCTGATCCGCGTCGTCGAGGGCCTCGCGGGCAGCGTCCCGATGCGCGGCTCGCTGCGGCTGCGCTTCAACTACGGGCGCATCGACCCGTGGGTGCGCCGCACCGGACACCACCGGGTCGCCGTCGCCGGGCCCGACTCCGCCTGGATGAGGGTGCCCGACGGCGTCCACACCTACGGCCTCGACGGGGCCACCACCTCCGAGTTCACCGTCACCGCCGGGCACCGCGTCCCCTTCGTCCTCACCTGGCAGCCCTCCCACCTGGCCTCCACCTCGCGCACCGACCCGGACCGCGCGCTGCTCGACACCGTCTCCCAGTGGCAGCACTGGGCGGCCGGCTGCCGCTACCAGGGCGAGTGGCGGGCCGCCGTCCTGCGCTCGCTCATCACGCTCAAGGCGCTCGCGTACGCGCCGACCGGCGGGATCGTCGCCGCGCCGACGGCCTCGCTGCCCGAACGGATCGGCGGCGCCCGCAACTGGGACTACCGCTTCTGCTGGCTGCGCGACTCCTCGATGACGCTCTCGGCGCTCCTGCGCAGCGGCTTCCGCGACGAGGCCGTCGCCTGGCGCCGCTGGCTGCTGCGCGCCATCGCCGGGGACCCGGGCGACCTCCAGGCCGTCTACGGGGTCGCCGGGGAGCGGGTGCTCGGCGAGACCACCGCCGACTGGCTGCCCGGCTACGAGGGCTCGCAGCCGGTGCGGTTCGGCAACGCCGCCGTCGACCAGCTCCAACTCGACGTCTACGGCGAGGTGGTGGACACCCTGCACCTCGCCCTGCTGGCCGGACTGCCGATGGAACGGCACGTCTGGACGCTGCTGCGGGCCCTCATGGGGTACCTCGAACGGCACTGGCGCGAACCGGACGAGGGGCTGTGGGAGGTGCGCGGCGGGCGGCAGCACTTCGTGCACTCCAAGGTGATGTGCTGGGTCGCCGCCGACCGCGCCGTCCGGCTCGCCGAGACCACCGGGCTGCCCGCGCCGACGGAGCGCTGGCGGGCGATGCGCGACGCCGTCCACGCCGACGTGTGCGCGAACGGCTACGACCGGCGGCGCGGCGTCTTCGTCCAGCACTACGGCGGGCGGGGGCTGGACGCGGCCACCCTGTTCGTCGTCAAGAGCGGGTTCCTGCCGCCGGACGACCCCCGGGTCGTGCGCACCGTCGACGCCGTCCGCGACGGGCTCGACCACGGCGGGCTGGTCCGGCGCTACCGGGCCGGACGGACCGGGGACGGGCCGGGCGGGGACGGACGGGCCGATGGCGGGCTGGCCGGGGACGGGCTGGCCGGGGACGGACGGGCCGATGGCGGGCTGGCCGGGGACGGGCTGGCGGGGGACGAAGGCGCCTTCCTCGCCTGCTCGTTCTGGCTCGCCGACGCGCTCGCCGCCACCGGGCGCAGGGACGAGGCGCGCGAACTGTTCGCCCGCGTGGTCGGGCTCGCCAACGACCTCGGCCTGCTCTCGGAGCAGTGGGACCCGCACGCCGGACGCCAACTCGGCAACACCCCACAGGCGTTCAGCCACGTCGCGCTGGTCAACACCGCGTTCGCCCTGGCCGAACCGGACTAGGCTGGGGGCGTGGACCCCAACCACTACCGCTTCCGGGGCGTGTGGCAACTCGCCGCGCCCGCGCGGGAGGTGTACGCGGCGCTGGAGGACGTGCGGAGCTACCCGCTGTGGTGGCCGGAAATCCTGGAGGTGCGGCAGACGGGCGAGGACCAGGGGGTGGTCGTGGTGCGCGCACTGCTGCCGTACACGCTGGTCATCGGGCTGGAGTCCCGCCGCCGCGACCCGGCGGCAGGGGTGCTGGAGGCCGCCATGCGCGGCGACCTCAACGGGTGGTCGCGGTTCACCGTCACGCCGGACGGGTCGGAGGGGCCTGAGGGGTCGGAGGGCGCGGGCTGCCGCGTGCTCTTCGAGGAGGAGACCCGTCCGGGCAAGCCCCTGCTGCGCCGGCTCGCCCTGCCGCTGCACCTGCTGTTCCGGGCGAACCACGCCGTGATGATGCGCCGGGGGCGGCGCGGCCTGGCGGGGTACCTGGCGGCGCGAGCGGGGACGGGCGGGTGACGGCCGACGGTGCACAGATGACGGCCGACAGATTTCAGCGAACAGATTTCAAAATCTGTTCGCTGAAATCTGTTATCTGTTTTCTGTTACCTGCCAGCCGTCAGCCGTCACTTGTCCGCCGGGAACAGCCATCTCCGCAGCCACCGCGTCACCACCGGCAGCGCCGCGTACGTCATCAGCCCGCTGATGAGCGGCGCGGTGACCAGCGGCCGGACGGGCACCGGCAGGCCCGTGAGGTACGGGCCGATCAGCACGGCGGACACCACGACGAGCGGGGCGATCGCGACGGTCGAGGCGACCGCCATCCGCCAGCGCACCGGCGGGCGGCGCTGCGCCGCGCCGGGCGTGGTGGCGAACCAGCCCTCCATCCCGAGGATCTCGTGCCGGTGCACCTCGTGGTGGTGGCCGTCCGCCTTCTCGAAGCAGGCCGCCCGGGCCGGCGAGGCCTGCCAAGCGCGGAACGCCTCGGCGTCCCGGAAGTGCAGCATCAGGTGCCAGGGTTCACCCGGCCCGGCCGGGCGCAGCAGTCCGGTCCCGAGGTTGCCGTCATGGGCGGAGGCGGCGGCGAGGATGTTCCTGGCCCACGCCTCGAACGCCTCCTCGTAGCCCGGTTCGACCCGCCGGGCCACGAACAGCGTGACCTCGTCGCCCTGTTCGGTGGCCGTGTCCTGCGCCGTCATCGCCATCCGCACCCGCCGCCTCTCCCCCGTACGCCCGCCGTACGCCCGCCGTACGCGGGCCGCCCGGAGCATACGGCCCGGTGCCCGCCCCCGCGCGCCTCGCCCGAAGCGTGGGACGGGCCCGGCCCGCCGGGGTTAGCGTGGCGGCGCACGCCCGACGCCCCGGAGGCCCGCCGTGGACCGCAGCCCGAGCACCCCGCACCGCACCCCCGACCCCGACCCCGCAGCGCCCCACACCTCCACCGCCACGCCCGACTTCGGTTTCGGGCGGCCCTTCGACCGGTCGGGCACCGGGAGCAGCAAGTGGGCCCGGGCCTCGGCACCGGGGATGATCGCCATGGGCCTCGCGGACATGGACCTGCCGGGCCCGCCGGCCGTCGCCGAGGCGCTCGCACGCCGCGCGCGGCACCGGGCGTACGGGTACACGGTGTGCGACCCGGCCGGGCGGGAGCTGGTGACGCGCTGGTACCGGACGCGGCACGGCGTCGCGATCGACCCGGACTGGGTGCTGCTCCTGCCGTTCGGCCCGCGCACGGCGGTCCGGCTGCTACTGGAGGCCGTACGCCCGGAGGCGCCCGTCGCCTTCCCCGCCCCGGAGTGGGGCGGCTTCGCCCAGGTGTGCCGCGCCGCCGGCCTGCCGTACCGGGAGCTGCCCCTCGACCTCGCCCCCGCCCTCTACGTCGACCCCGACCCCGGCCCCGGCCCCGACCTCGCCCCCGGGCACGGCTACCGCCTCCCGTCCGGCCTGCTCCCCCGCCCCACCTCCGTCGTGCTGCTCAGCAGCCCGCACAACCCGTCCGGCCGCGTCTGGCCCGCCGCCGGGATCCGCGCCCTGGCCGAGGAGGCGGCCGAGGCGGGCGCGCTGCTGGTCTCCGACGAGGTGCACGGCGACCTCACCCACCCCGGCCACACCCACCCGGTCGCCGTCACAACCGTCGACGAGCGGCTCCGCCCCCGTACCGTCACGCTCAACTCCGTCGGCAAGACGTTCAACACCTCCGGCCTCCCGAGCAGCTTCGCGCTCGTGCCCGATCCCGCCCTGCGTGCCCGGCTCGTCGACACGATGGCCGGCTTCGGCTTCTGGGAGGGCGGTCTCGTCGAACAGGCCGTCCAGCATGCGGCGCTGAGCGAGGGCGGCCCCTGGCTGGACGCCCTGCTCGCCCACCTCACCGCCGCCCGCACCCGCCTGACCGGCCTCCTCGGCCCTGCCGTCCGCTCCGCGCCGCAGGCCTCGTACCTGCTCTGGCTCGACGCCGCCGCCCTGGGCCTGCCGCCCGCCGCCGCCCGCCGGGCGCTCCTCGACCGCTGCGGCCTGGAGGCCTCCGACGGCGCGGACTTCGGCCCCGGCGGCCACGGCGCGCTGCGCCTGAACTACGCACTGCCACAACCCCTGCTGGACACCGTTCTCGAGCGCCTCGCCCGCTTGTGAACACGCTCCGCACGCACGTCAAGGCCCCTTCCGCGCCTGGTGAAAGCACCTTCGTACGCCCCACGGAATGCCCCCGAAGGACGTCCACGGAGGGTTCCGTTCACCCGATTGCGCGGCCTCTGACCTGCGAAGACGAACATTCACGCGAATTTTGCGGGGCGTCCCCGCATGCTCCGTAGCAGACTGGGCAAGGTAGACCGGGCCGCAATCGTGATCCCGAGGATGGTGAGTCCGGTGATACCCGTATCCCCGACCACTCCGCCCGACCGGCAGAGCCCCCCGCCGACCCCATCGGGGGTCACCCCGCTGACGGAGTCGGGGGCGCGCAGCCACGTGTCGGGCGTGTGCTTCAAGATCGGTCCGCCCAGGCTGGTCGGCGTCGAGGCCGAGTGGTTCGTCCACGACGACCGATGTCCCAACCGGCCCGTCCCCCCTGAACGGACCCACGCCGCCCTCCGGTCGCTGCCGCTCGGCGGCGAGGACGGCACCTCGCTCCCCTCCGGTTCGCGCCTCACGCTCGAACCCGGCGGACAGGTCGAGCTCAGCTCCCAGCCCGCCACCGGCCTCCTGGCCTGCGTCGACGACACCCGGCGCGATCTGACCGCCCTGCGGGCCGCGTTCGCGGCCCAGGGCCTGCGCCTCACCGGCACCGGCACCGATCCCCTGGCCCGCCCCCGCCGGATGGTCCTCGACCACCCCCGCTACGTGGCGATGGAGCGGTACTTCGACGCCGCCGGCCCCTGGGGCCGCATCATGATGACGGGCACCGCGTCCCTCCAGGTCTGCCTGGACGCCGGCGCCGCGGACGGCCCGCACGCGGCGGACCGGCGCTGGCTGCTGGCCCACCGGCTCGGCCCGGTGCTGGTCGCGGCCTTCGCCAACTCGCCGCTGCTGGACGGGAAACCGACCGGCCACCGCTCCACCCGGCAGATCGTGTGGTCCCGGATGGACCCGAGCCGCACGCTCGCCCCGGCCCCCGACCACGGCGACCCGCGCGAGGCGTGGGCGCAGTACGTGCTGGACGCCGAAGTGCTGTGCATGCGCCGCCCGGAGGGCCTCCCGTGGACGGCCCCGCGCGGCCTCACCTTCCGCGACTGGCTGCGCGGCGCCGGCGAACGCCCGCCCACCCTCGCCGACTTGGAGTACCACCGCACCACGCTGTTCCCGCCGGTGCGCCCGCGCGGCCACCTGGAGCTGCGGATGATCGACGCCCAGCCCGGCGACGGCTGGGTGGTGCCCAC
>NZ_JBFBDY010000176.1:0-12346 GCF_040683475.1 Kitasatospora sp. NPDC093558
GCTGCCGCCGCCGGGGCGCGCTGCTGGGCCGCTCGGCGAGGCGCCGGGCGTGATGGCCTGAGCGGGTGTCTGGGACTGGGTCGGAGCGGCCTGCGCGGCCTTGCTCTGTGATCCGTCGTCACTGCCGCCGCCCTGATCGGACATCAGCCAGGCGATGAGGGCGATGACCGCGGCGACGGCGGCGAGCACGACGACGCGCCGTCGCCAGTAGATCGAGGCCGGCAACGGTCCCACGGGTTGACGCAGAGAGGGCACGCCCAAACTCTACGAGACAGTGTGTCGCGATTGACTCACCAACACCGCACAGTCGCCCCTTCCTTCACATGATCCGCCATTTGATCCGTTCGAGGGAGGTCTTTCGGCGTGTCCGCCCGGAAATTCCCCGCGATACGGAATCCACTGCTCCACTTCGGCCGGGCCGGCGGGCGTGGGAGGATCGAAGGGCCATGACTTCCATCACCGCCGCCGCCATCACTACCGCGCCCCTTTCCCCCGCAGGTCCCGCCCCCTTGCTGCCCCTCCCGCTGCCGGCGCTGCACGCGACCGTCCTCGACTGGTACGAGGCCGGCAAGCGCGACCTCCCCTGGCGCACCCCCGACGCGTCGCCCTGGGCCGTCATGGTGAGCGAGTTCATGCTCCAGCAGACCCCGGTCAAGCGGGTCCTGCCCGCCTGGGAGGCGTGGATGGAGCGCTGGCCCACCCCGGCCGACCTCGCGGCCGAGGCCCCCGGCGAGGCCGTCCGGATGTGGGGCCGGCTCGGCTACCCGCGGCGCGCGCTGCGGCTGCACGCGGCGGCGGTGGCGATCACCGAGGAGCACGGCGGCGAGGTTCCGGACGACCACGCCACGCTGCTCTCGCTGCCCGGGGTGGGGGAGTACACGGCCGCCGCCGTCGCGTCCTTCGCCTTCCGCCAGCGCCACGTCGTGCTGGACACCAACGTCCGCCGGGTGTTCGCCCGCGCGGTGAGCGGCGTCGAGTACCCGGCCCAGGCCACCACGGCGGCCGAGCGCCGGACGGCGACCGCGCTGCTGCCCGACGACGCCGAGACCGCCGCCACCTGGGCGGTCGGCGTGATGGAGCTGGGCGCGCTCGTGTGCACCGCCCGCGGCCCCGAGTGCGGCGACTGCCCGCTGTTCACCCACTGCGCCTGGCAGCGGGCCGGCCGCCCGCCGTACGAGGGCCCGGCCCGGCGCGGCCAGTCCTACGAGGGGACGGACCGGCAGGTGCGCGGCAAGCTGCTCGCCGTCCTGCGCGACGCCCACGGCTCGGTCGAGCAGGCCCGCCTGGACGCGGTCTGGCCGGACGCCGTCCAGCGCGCCCGGGCCCTGGACGGCCTCGTGGCGGACGGCCTGGTCGAGCCCGTCGAGCAGGGCGTCTACCGCCTCCCGCAGTAGGACCTTCCCGCAGTAGACCCTTCCCCTAGCCAGGCCGACGCACGACGACGCCCCCGGAGAACCCTCCGGGGGCGTCGCGTCGATCGGCGGCGTACGGCAGGGGCCGTCAGACGGCCGCCGCCTCCAGCGAGGTCTCGGCCGCCTTCTCGTCCTTGCCGGCGCCGCGCAGCGGCACCTCGCGCATGAACACCGCCGCGGCGATCGCGATCACGGCCACCGCCGCACCCCACAGGAAGACGGTGTGCATGCCGTTGGCCACCGCGTGGTGGTAGGCGTCCTGGACCGGGGCGGGCAGCTGCTTCAGCGCCGCCGGGCTCATCTGGCTCGGGTCGGCCTTCGCCCCACCGGCCGAAGCGTGCTCGCCGAGCCGCTCCTTCATGGTGTCCGCGACCCGGTTGTTGAACAGGGCGCCGAACAGCGCGACACCGAAGGAACCGCCGATGGTGCGGAACAGGGTGGCGGTGGAGCTGGCCACGCCCATGTCCTTGAGCTCGGCGCTGTTCTGCGCGACCAGCATGGTGATCTGCATCAGGAAGCCCATGCCGGCGCCCAGCACGACCATCCAGCAGGCGGACGTGAACCTGCTGGTCTCGGCGCCCATGGTGGACAGCAGGACCATGCCGCCGGCCATCACGATCGTGCCGATGATCGGGTAGATCCGGTACTTGCCGGTCTTGGTGACGGCCTGGCCCACGACGAGCGAGACGACCAGCATGCCGAACATCATCGGCATCAGCAGCAGGCCGGAGTTGGTCGCCGAGGCACCCTGCACGATCTGCTGGTAGAGCGGCAGGAAGACGACCGCACCGAACATCACGAAGCCGACGACGAAGCCGATGATCGAGACCAGCGTGAAGTTCAGGTTCCGGAACAGGCCGAGCGGGAGCATCGGCTCCTCGACCCGCTGCTCCACGTAGCAGAAGGCGATCAGCGACGCGGCGGCCAGCGCGGCCAGGCCGAGGATCTGCTTCGAGCCCCACGCGTACTGCTGGCCGCCCCAGGTGGTGATCAGCACGAGCGAGGTGATGCCGGTGGTGAGCAGGATCGCGCCCAGGTAGTCGATCCGGGCGCTGTTGCGCATCTTCGGCAGCTTCAGGGTGACGACGACCACGGCGAGCGCGATCACGCCGAGCGGCAGGTTGATGTAGAAGGTCCAGTGCCAGTTCAGGTGGTCGGTGATGAAACCGCCGACCAGCGGGCCGCCGATGGTGGCGAGCGCCATCACCGCGGCGAACATGCCCTGGTACTTGCCGCGGTCGCGCGGCGGCACGAGCGCGCCCATGATCGACATGACGCCGACCATCAGGCCGCCGGCGCCCAGGCCCTGCAGTGCGCGGAAGCCGATCAGCTCGTTCATGTTCTGCGACAGGCCGGACAGCGCCGAGCCCACCAGGAAGATGACGATCGAGGTGAGGAAGGTGCCCTTGCGGCCGTAGAGGTCGCCGAGCTTGCCCCAGATCGGGGTCGAGGCGGCGGTGGCCAGGGTGTACGAGGTGACCACCCAGGACAGGTGCTCGGCGCCGCCGAGGTCACCGACGATCGTGGGCATCGCGGTGCCGACGATCAGGTTGTCGAGCATGGCCAGGAGCATCGTGACGACCAGGCCGACCATCACGAGGCGGATCTCGCGGGGTGACCGCGGCTGTTCCTCCTCGGTCTGCTTGTCCTCCGGCACCGGGTCGGCGGTCTTGGACTGTGACATGGGGTGGTGTCTCCCGGGACTGGGTGTGGACGATCGTCGGGCCTGAGCGGCTACAGCGGCTACTTACTTGTCGCCCGGCTAGTTTATGGGCCGTCGGCACGGTAAGTTGTCCACTAGCCGGTCGTCAAGCCAGTTTCTTTCCCGGCCGCCCGGGCAGGGACAATGTGTTCCGGGGGGCGGGCACCGCCGGCGTCCGCAGCAGTCACCGACGCAGTCATGAGGCAGGCCATGGGTACGACGCACAGCCCGCGCAGCGACACCCGGGCCCGCATCGTCGCGGTTTCCCTGGAGCTCTTCTCCGAGCAGGGGTACGAGCAGACCTCGCTGCGCGAGATCGCGGACCGCCTGGGGGTCACCAAGGCCGCGCTGTACTACCACTTCAAGACCAAGGACGACATCGTCCACGGGATCGTCGAGTCGATGGCCGCGCCGATCGACGAGACCATCGAGTGGGGCCGGCAGCAGCCCTGGACCCCGGAGCTGCGCGACGAGCTGATCCGCCGCTTCGCCGCCGGGATGTCCGAGCGGGCGCCGCTGCTGCGCTTCTTCCACGAGAACCAGCCCGCGCTGCGCGAGTCGCCGGCCGGCCTGGAGTTCAAGGAGCGCATGATCGCGATGGTCCGCCTCGTGCACGGGCCGGACGCGAGCTTCCAGGACCGCCTGCGCGCCGCGATGTCGCTCTTCACCATCAACTCGGCGATGTTCCTGCTCAAGCAGGACGAGGCCGGCACCGACCACGTCGACCACATGTGGCACGAGTCGCCGCAGGCGACCGTCGAGGAGGCGATGGCCGCCGCCCGGGAGGTCGCGCTGGAGATCGGCGCCCTGATCGACCGCCCGGTCCCGGCCCCCGCCGAGGCCTGACCGCTCCGGGTACGAGAGGCGGCCCGCCGCGCGAGCCGCCCCGGGCCGTTCCCGTCCGTTCCCGGGCCGTTCCGGGCCTCAGAACGCGGTGACGCCGTGCGCCGCCAGGTACGCGATCGGGTTGATCACCGCGCCGTAGCGGTTGCTGGTGCGGATCTCGAAGTGCAGGTGCGGCCCGGTCGAGTTGCCGGTGCTCCCGGAGCGCCCGATCTCCTCGGCCGCCGAGACCTGCTGGCCGGGCGAGACCTCCACCGAGGACAGGTGCGCGTACTGCGCGAAGCGCCCGTCCGCCAGCCGCAGCACGATCTCCTTGCCGTAGGAGCCGTCCCAGCCGGCCGACACCACGGTCGCGTTCCCGACCGCGAGCAGCGGCGTGCCCGGGTCGATCGCGAAGTCCACCCCGGTGTGGTAGCCGGCCGCGTACTCGGAGTTGGGCACGCCGTACGGGTTGCTGGTCGGCGCGCCCGGGACGGGAGCGGACCAGTCGGGCGCCGCGGCGGGCGCGGGCGCGGCTTCCTCGGCCTCGGGGGCCGGCGCCGCCGCCGGGGCCTGCCCGGCGGGCGGCTCGACCGGCAGCAGGTTGGGGGCCATCGCCACGTCCGCCTGCGCCGATTCGCTGCCGTCCGGGAGCCGGTACGGGCTCGGCTCGGCCACCTGCACCATGCCGGGGACGGGCACCGCGGCCTGCGGCGCGGTGAAGGCCGAACTGCCGGGCGTGGTCGGGTTGACCGTCTGCGCCGAGGCGCTGCCGGGCGCGGCGACGAGCAGCGCGCCGGCCAGGAGCACCGCGGTGCCCCCGGCGGCGACGACGGCCCGCTCGCGGTCGGCCCACACGCGGGCGCCGGGCAGCGGGTGCCGCGCCTCGGCGAGCGCGAGCACCGGCGCGGCGTGGGTGCGGACGGCGTGGCCGAGCCGGGGCTGCCAGGCCGCCGCCTGGGCCGCCGTGCGGGCGGCGAGCCGGCGCAGGGCCGGCCCCACGGGCGGGACAGAGGACATCGCTAGCCCAATCACGGTCGTACGGGGGCAGCACGAAGGGCCCGAACGGGCGCGTGCTGAGCGGGGGACCACTCAGCTTTAACCGTCGCCGAGCGGACTCCCAAACCCGGTGACGTACTACGGCGTGTAGTCAGCGTCGCGCCGGAGATTCAAGCCGACGGAGTAACGATCATGAGATCCGATCGTCGGCCCACGGCCTGTGCCCGCCGCCACGCCGCACGGCGCCGCCTACTACCGTCGGTCGTACCGCGCCCGGAGCCTGTGACCAGCACCACGCGCCCGCGAGGTTTGCCGACGCTCCCGCCCGCCGCTCGTGTCCGCACCGCTGACCGGGAGGCTCCACTGCGGGACGATCGACGCATGTATGCCAACAGCAGCGACGACCTCGGCGGCCCCCGTCGCCCGAGCCTCCAGGACCGCCGCTTCGCCGCCCAGCGCGGCTGCGAGCGGCTGCTCTCCGGCCACCGGCCGCAGAGCCTGCGCGAACGCCTCGCCGCCCTGGCCGGGGAGGCGGAGGGCGTCCACGACCTCGACGGCCGTCCGGACCAGTACGGCGACGGCGTGGTCCGCGCGTTGGAGCGCCGGGTCGCGGACCTGCTCGGCACCGAGGACGCGGCCTTCTTCCCGACCGGCACGATGGCCCAGCAGGTCGCGATGCGGATCCACGCCGAGGCGGCCGGGCTGTCCGCCGTGGCCACCCACCCGCTCGGCCACACCGACCAGCACGAGCGCCACGCGCTCGGCGTGCTGACCGGCCTGCGGAGCGTCTGGCCGACCCGCGCCCCACGCCTGCCCACCGTCGCGGAACTGCGCTGCTTCGACGAGCCGTACGCCGCGATGATCCTGGAACTGCCGCTGCGCGAGGCCGGCTTCGTGCTGCCCGAGTGGGCGGAGCTGGTGGCCGTCGCCGAGGTCGTGCGGGAGGAGCAGGGCGCCGCGCTGCACCTGGACGGCGCGCGGCTGTGGGAGTCGGTGTTCCACCTCGGCCGCTCGCTGCCGGAGGTCACCGCGCTGGCCGACTCGGTGTACGTCTCCTTCTACAAGACGCTCGGCGGGATCAGCGGCGCCGCCCTGGCCGGTCCGGAGCGCTTCGTGCGGACGGCGAAGGCGTGGCGGCACCGGTACGGCGGCCAGTTGTTCCAGCAGTGGCCGCAGGCGCTGGCCGCGCTCGCCGGACTGGAGGGCGAACTCCCGCGCCTGGGAGGGTACGTGGCCCACGCCCGGACG
Source organism: Kitasatospora sp. NPDC093558 (assembly GCF_040683475.1). Lineage (NCBI taxonomy): Bacteria > Bacillati > Actinomycetota > Actinomycetes > Kitasatosporales > Streptomycetaceae > Kitasatospora > Kitasatospora sp. NPDC093558. Next base: position 6,184 of record NZ_JBFBDY010000176.1, read on the forward strand.
GTCGCCGGCGCGCTGGCCGAGGCCGTCGCGGCGGTGCCCGGCGCCCGCGTGCACCCGGAGCCGCCGCACACCCACCAGTTCCAGCTCTGGCTGCCGTACCCGGCCGTGGAGCTGGAGGAGGCCGGCCTGCGCCTGGCCGAGGACACCAAGGTGGGCCTGTTCGGCAGCTGGCGCGAACCCGGCCCGCCGGGGCTCGCGATGACCGAGGTCACGGTGGCCGCCGAGGCGCTGGACTGGACGGCCGCCGGGATCGCGGAGGCGGTCGCGGCCTTCCTCGACCGCCTGCCCGCCCGCAAGGCCTGAAAAGCGTCCGACCCGCCCCCGCGCAGTGCGGGGACGGGTCGGACCGACTGGATCAACTACTGGATCAACCAGCTGGATCAACTAGCCGAGGTCACCGATCAGTTGTCGACCGGACGGACCCGGATCCAGGTCTCCAGGTAGTTCGAGGACTCGTTCTCGACCTCGATGCTGGTACCGGTCTGCGGGACCTGGACGCTGCTGTACGGGTTGTCCTTGTTCCAGTACGACTTCAGGTCCGAGAACTCGTCGACACCCTTGGCCTTCGGGATGACCGTCTCGACGCCGTTCTTGTGCAGGGTCAGCGCGGGCACCCGGCGCGACCCGAAGGTCGAGTCGAAGCCCTGCACGCGCGGACGCATCAGCGTGCCGTCGGACCACTTCAGCGGGTCCGGGTGCGAGTCGACCGGCAGGATCAGACCCTGGCCCGGGTGGGCGCTGACGTTGTTGTCGGTCTGCGACTCGTCCCAGAGCCAGATCAGCAGACCGGGCTGGTACGGGTAGTGCTCGACCCAGTTCGGCTTGGAGTTGCTCCAGCCGAAGTTGTACGGGCCGGTCTTCAGGGTCTGGTCGAACGAGACGTACTGGCGGTTCTCCGCGATGTAGTACTGCGCGTAGTCCTTGGAGTACGTGCCGGTGAAGCGGGTGAAGCCGTCGGCCACCCAGCCGTTGTCACCGTTCTCGACGTCGTCGCTGAAGACCGTGGCGCCGTCGGCGGTCACCGAGATGTCGTCGATCGCGAAGCCGCGGTAGTGCAGGCCCGGGTCCGTGGTGTTGTGGAAGCGGACCTTGACGGCCTTGCCGGCGTACGCGTCGAGCGGGTACTCCAGGTCGCCCCAGGCGGCAGTGAGGCCGGTCAGGACGGAACGACCGCCCGCGTCCTTGGCCAGCGGCTTGCCGTTCCAGGTGCCGTCGAGGGCGGTCCAGTTCTTGCCGCCGTCGGTGGAGACCTCGGCCCAGGCGAAGTCGAAGTCCTGCTCCAGCTCGTACCAGGCCTTGGTCTTGAGCGTCGCGGACTTCTTGCCCGTCAGGTCGAGGTCACGGGTGAGCGTGACGTTCAGGTTGTCGGCGCTGCCACTCCACCACTCGTACGTGCCCGAGAAGGGCTTGTTGATCTCGGTGGTGACGGTCTTCTTCGGCAGGTCGACGACCAGGGCCTGGGGGAGCTTGGTGTTGTACTCCGCCGGGCCTATGTGGTGCGTCGACTCGGTGCCGGCTTTGGCCTTGTCGAACTTCAGCCAGCCGAGCTTGAGCTTGCTCCAGGCGTCGAAGTCGTCCGGCATGTCGCCGATGCTGTTCTTGCCCTCGCCGAGCCAGGAGCCGGAGGACATGATCGACCAGAAGCCGACCGAGTTGTCGATGCCCTTGCCGCCGCCGGCGGTGTCGTAGAGGTCCGGCAGACCGAGGTCGTGGCCGTACTCGTGGGCGAAGACGCCGAGGCCGCCGTTCTCCGGCTGCATCGTGTAGTCGCCGATCCAGAAGCCGGAGTCACCGATCTGGACGCCGCCGAGCTTGTTGCCGTCCGGGCCCTGCGAGCCGGCCAGGTTGCCGTAGACGTACGAACGGTGCGCCCACAGGGCCTTGCTGCCCTGCTTGCCGCCACCGGCCGACTTGTCCTCGCCGGCGTGCACGATCTGGAAGTGGTCGATGTACCCGTCGGGCTGGTTGAAGTTCCCGTCCTTGTGGGAGCCGTAGCGGTCCCACTTGTCGTACTCGGCCAGCGTCGCCTTGATCTGGTCCTTGGTCTGACCCTTCGCCAGCTGGTCCTTGTACCAGATGTCGACGGCGTCGCGGATCAGGTCCTGGGCGCTGCCACAGACGTTGGAGCCACAGAAGTCGGAGCCGTACCGGGCCTCGTTCCAGGGCACCCGCACCCAGTCCGAGACCACGCCGTCGACCGAGTAGCGGCCCGAGGACTGCTTCTCGTAGTAGGTCTTCAGCGAGGGCTTGTCCTTGGCGAAGTACAGGTCCTGGTAGTGCTGCTGGTTGTAGTCGGCCTGCCAGGCGGTCGAGTTGTTGGTGGCGCTGTCCGGCTTCTCGATCTCGTTGTGCTTCGGGCCGGGCTCGCCGCCGTACTTGATCTTGCCATCGGGCATCTTGGTGGTGTTGTCCACCTGGTCGCCGAAGTCGACGAGGATGGTGAAGATCTTGTCCGTGCGCTCGCGGGCGAGCTCGACGTACTTGTCCTTGCCCAGCTTGATGCTGGTGCTGCCGTTGTGCTCCTCGACCTGGGCGGTGCCCGCGAGCAGCTGCTCGGTGGCGGCCTTCTGCTCGGCCTCCATCTTCTCGGTCAGCGGGCCCGGAATGTTGTGCTCGGTGTTGACGGACTGGACGGCGTCGGCCGGGTCCTGCGGCACGGGCGCCGAACCGGCGGCGACGGCGCTGCTCGGGAACAGACCCGCGCCGAGCGTGACGATGACCGCCGCAGCCGTGGTGGCCGCAGCGGTCCTCCTGGTGGTCTTCAACGTTGTGACGTCCTCCCCGGCCGGGCCGACTCTTGGCCAAAGCCCGGTAAACCAATATGAAAGACAGGTGGACGTACTTTGACCGAAGCGGGGAGGGAAAAGATAGACCTTGACCCTGACATGGCGACGACGCTATGCTCGCCGACTTTCCGTCAGCTGACGCTGTGTGAGAAACGGCAGGTCAGGGCAGGTGCAAGAGGCATGAGAAACGGGCTGAGCCCCCGGCGCGAACGCCGGGGGCTCAGCCCGCTTGCTGTTATCTGTTAAATGTTGCTACTTCGTCAGGTCGGGACCCGACGAGGCAACAGCGGCCGGAGTGTCCGCGACGGCGGACTTCTCCTCGCCCCGGAAGGTGAACTTGGCGTCCTTGCCCTCGCCCTCGACGTCGACGACGACGATGTGGCCGGCCCGCAGCTCACCGAAGAGGATCTTCTCGGAGAGGTGGTCCTCGATCTCGCGCTGGATGGTGCGGCGCAGCGGACGGGCACCCAGGATCGGGTCGTAGCCGCGCTTGGCCAGCAGCTTCTTGGCCTCGACGCTGAGCTCCAGGCCCATGTCCTTGTCCTTGAGCCGCTCGTCCACCTTGGCGATCATGAGGTCGACGATCTGGATGATGTCGTCCTCGGACAGCTGGTGGAACACCACGATGTCGTCGACGCGGTTCAGGAACTCGGGGCGGAAGTGCTGCTTGAGCTCCTCGCCGACCTTCGCCTTCATCCGCTCGTACCCGGTCTGGGTGTCACCCGTGGCCGCGAAGCCCAGGTTGAAGCCCTTGGAGATGTCCCGGGTGCCGAGGTTGGTCGTCATGATGATGACGGTGTTCTTGAAGTCGACCACGCGGCCCTGGGAGTCGGTCAGGCGACCGTCCTCCAGGATCTGCAGCAGCGAGTTGAAGATGTCCGGGTGGGCCTTCTCGACCTCGTCGAAGAGGACGACCGAGAACGGCTTGCGGCGGACCTTCTCGGTCAGCTGGCCGCCCTCCTCGTAGCCCACGTAGCCGGGCGGGGAGCCGAAGAGCCGGGAGACGGTGTGCTTCTCCGAGAACTCGGACATGTCGAGCGCGATCAGCGCGTCCTCGTCGCCGAAGAGGAACTCCGCCAGCGTCTTGGACAGCTCGGTCTTACCGACGCCGGACGGGCCGGCGAAGATGAACGAGCCGCCGGGGCGCTTCGGGTCCTTGAGGCCCGCACGGGTGCGCCGGATGGCCTGGGAGAGCGCCTTGATGGCGTCCTTCTGGCCGATGACGCGCTTGTGCAGCTCGTCCTCCATGCGCAGGAGGCGCGAGGTCTCCTCCTCGGTCAGCTTGAAGACCGGGATGCCGGTGGCGGTGGCCAGGACCTCGGCGATGAGCTCCTCGTTGACCTCCGCGACGACGTCCATGTCGCCGGCCTTCCACTCCTTCTCGCGCTTGGCCTTGGCCTGCAGGAGCTGCTTCTCGTCGTCGCGCAGGGACGCGGCCTTCTCGAAGTCCTGCGCGTCGATCGCGCTCTCCTTCTCGCGGCGCACGTCGGCGATCTTCTCGTCGAACTCGCGCAGGTCCGGCGGCGCGGTCATCCGGCGGATGCGCATCCTGGAGCCGGCCTCGTCGATCAGGTCGATGGCCTTGTCCGGCAGGAAGCGGTCCGAGATGTACCGGTCGGCCAGGGTGGCGGCGGCGACCAGGGCGGCGTCCGTGATGGAGACCCGGTGGTGGGCCTCGTAGCGGTCGCGCAGGCCCTTGAGGATCTCGATGGTGTGCGGCAGCGACGGCTCGGCGACCTGGATCGGCTGGAAGCGGCGCTCCAGCGCGGCGTCCTTCTCCAAGTGCTTGCGGTACTCGTCCAGGGTGGTGGCACCGATGGTCTGCAGCTCGCCGCGGGCCAGCATCGGCTTGAGGATGCTGGCGGCGTCGATCGCGCCCTCGGCGGCGCCCGCGCCGACCAGGGTGTGCAGCTCGTCGATGAACAGGATGATGTCGCCGCGGGTGCGGATCTCCTTGAGGACCTTCTTCAGGCGCTCCTCGAAGTCACCGCGGTAGCGCGAGCCGGCCACCAGGGCGCCCAGGTCCAGCGTGTAGAGCTGCTTGTCCTTGAGCGTCTCGGGGACCTCGCCCTTGACGATCGCCTGGGCCAGGCCCTCGACCACGGCGGTCTTGCCGACGCCGGGCTCACCGATCAGGACGGGGTTGTTCTTGGTGCGGCGGGACAGCACCTGCATGACCCGCTCGATCTCCTTCTCGCGCCCGATCACCGGGTCGAGCTTGGCCTCGCGGGCGGCCTGGGTGAGGTTGCGGCCGAACTGGTCCAGGACCAGCGAGGTCGACGGGGTGCCCTCGGCGGGCCCGCCGGCCGTGGCCGACTCCTTGCCGCCGCCGGCCTGGTAGCCGGAGAGCAGCTGGATGACCTGCTGGCGCACCCGGTTCAGGTCGGCGCCCAGCTTCACCAGGACCTGGGCGGCGACGCCCTCGCCCTCGCGGATCAGGCCGAGCAGGATGTGCTCGGTGCCGATGTAGTTGTGGCCGAGCTGCAGGGCCTCCCGGAGCGACAGCTCCAGGACCTTCTTCGCCCGGGGGGTGAAGGGAATGTGGCCGGACGGGGCCTGCTGGCCCTGGCCGATGATCTCCTCGACCTGCTGGCGTACGGCCTCAAGAGAAATCCCGAGGCTCTCCAGGGCCTTAGCGGCGACGCCCTCGCCCTCGTGGATCAGACCCAGGAGGATGTGCTCGGTGCCGATGTAGTTGTGGTTGAGCATCCGGGCTTCTTCCTGAGCCAGGACGACAACCCGCCGCGCGCGGTCGGTGAACCTCTCGAACATCGTTTATCGCTCCTCAGAGCGGTCGGGCAGTTCGGGGTCGGTCCCCGCCCTGTCCTTCCGCATGCTAGTCCCGCTCAGCGGCGCGGCCCACGGATTCACTCCCCGGTACGGGAGCGAGATGCTGCGCGACCAGCCGACACCAATCCCAACCTGATGCTGGGAATCGGTGTTCCCACAGGCGGGCCGGATGCACCGGATACCGCTACGCCATCGGCGAACAAGAACCGCCGGGGCGGGCCGGATCCGTCTGCGACCGGTCACGCATACTGCCCCTGGACGGGTCGAAGAACCCGTCCACCTGCATTCATACCCGGTATCGGGGCGGTTCTCGCGCAGTTTCCGCGGTGGCGGTGTTCGCCTGGCGAGAAGTCGGGCCGGGACGGGTTCGCGGTGACGGTGGCTCAGCGCGGGCCACCGTGGCCGGTACGCCATCCCGGTGGTGTCCGCGTTACCGCTTCGCCCCTACAGCGTTGCACAGCTCGTGATTGTTCCGCCGCCCGAGCCCGGCCCGTGGCCGTACTGCGGCCCGGCGGAGGGCGGCGCTGTGGACGGCCCGGTGCACGCCGCGGGGGGCGGCGGGGCATCCGCCCCGCCCCCCGCCGGTG
>NZ_JBFBDY010000177.1:0-12315 GCF_040683475.1 Kitasatospora sp. NPDC093558
AGCACGAGCACCCGCCAGCCCTGGGCCCCCAGCCGCTGGGCGACCAGCGAGCCCGCGATGCCCGCTCCCACGACGACGGCGTCCCAGCGTGCGCTCACAGTTCCTCGCCTCCCCGGGGCACCTCGCCCCAACTCCCGTGCCCGGGCGCGGCGGCGCCGGGCGGGAGGGCGTGGAACGTGCGCCACACCAGCGCCCCGTCGTACGCCCGCTCCGACCCGGGCGGCTCCCCCGGCCAGTTCCCGACGTACCAGAGGTGGACGAGCGCGTGCTCGTCCCGCACCCGGTGCGCCAGGACGGTCCGGTGGTGCTCGTGCGCCACCCCGGTGGCCCGCAGTTCGGGCTCGTCGAAGCCGGTGAGGCCGGCGCAGACCCGGAGGAACTCGTCGAAGTCGGCGAGCTCGTCCCGCTCCTCGTAGTCGTCGCAACCGTCGGAAACGTCTGAACCGTCGAAGCCGTCGTCCACACACATGCGGGCACCTCCACGCAGTCACCGGTAGGTGGCCAGGCCATGACACGCCAGCCCGTCCGCGATCCTCCCGCCTGCGCCGTCCGCCGAACCATCGATGCCCGAAATCGTTCGAGAGTGATCGCAATTGATCACCAGAGATCCGATCGATCGTGAATCACGATCACCACACGACCGGGTGGGCCAGTCTGCCCACGCTCGCGAAGCTCCAGGGCACCCCCAGGGATCTCCCAGGAACCGTTCCAATTAAGTGAGCAGGAGTGAGTCTTGGACCCAGGTCTGATCACTGCGTGCATCCCGAACGGTGTTGGATGCCCGGCTGGTCGCCCGCGTTCTCCTTGTCCCCGCCCGGGCACGTGCATCGTGTGCACAGTCCGTGGCGGAGCGGCGGGTCTCCTCACGCTCCCGAACGCCTGGTCCGGCCTGGACGGTCCGATGCCCGCGACGATCACTCCGGTCGTCGTGGGGCGGTGTCGTCCGTCGCCGGATCGGGTGTCCGAGGGCGCGTCGCCCGATCGCGACAGCGGCGCAGTCGTGTCGGGTGGTCTGACGGGAGGGCGTCGCGAGCGGCTTCTGCCAGTGCTGCGCGCCCCACTGGGAGGTGTAGGCAGGGTCGACCGCGACGATGACCATGTCCAGCGCTGCGGCCATGGAGACGAGGCGGGCGCGGAGTCTGCCGGTGGGGATGCCCGAGATCAGCTGCCGGAGGCGGGCAGTTTGATCGACACCTCGCCGTCCGGTGTGACGCGGATCGTCTCGTTGCCGAACCGCTTGCCGGACTCGCCGTCGGCGGCGAGGAACCACCGCGCGCTCTCCCACTTCTCCCGCCACTGGGCTTCGGTCAGGTGCGCGGCGTCGAGGTTGTGGCGGGTATTGAGCAGCTTCCGGCCGCCGCGCACCACGTGCACGACGCCGTTGTCGCGGTCGGCGGCGACAGCTGCGCGTCGCTCCTCAAGGACGTGCAGACGCCGGGTCTTGTGGAACCACTCGTGCTTGGAGCGGTATCCGCCGGGCTGCCGCCTGCCGCCCTTGTCGCCCAGGGGCAGCGACAGGCGGTGGCGCAGCATCCGGATGCCGGCGTCCAAGGAGTCCAGGTACGCGCCCTGCCCACGACGCGACAACGCCCACTGGTCGTGCGTGGCCTTCGTGATCGACCCCGCCCAGCGCGACGACGACTCCACGGTCAGGTCACGTTTGCGCGCGGCCCACGTCTCGCTGCTGTGGTCCAGGCCGTCCGCGCAGCGCGCCTTCAGGTCCTTCGACGCCAGAGCACCCAGATGCCCGCCGACCAGCCGCAACACCCTCTCGTCCTCGGCTGTGAGGCCCTTGAGCCGGTCACGGACCGTCACACCCGACGGGCCAAGGGAAACGAACGGCGCGTCGATCCGCCTCAGCGGCTTCCTCGGTGACCCAGCCACGCCAACCCCCTCCCCCGTCAGTGCCACCACCCTGGCACACGCCACTGACAGTCGCCTCATCCACCCAACAAGCCGTGATCGAAAGCAGGCTCATGGACACCCATGTGCACCAAAACGACCTCAATCCCCAGCAGTTCACAACCCCCCGGATTTCGTTATCGCCCGGTAACTCTTCACCACCGACGGGCGGCGCTACCGTTGTCGACGCTTGGTCAACTCCACCCCCTCACACAGGAGTAGCCATGTCCATAGCCCGTCGACGCACGTCTCGACGCGCCCTCGTCGCCTCCTCCGCCGCCCTGCTGACCGTCCTCGGCGGCGCGGCACCGGCCCTCGCCTCGACCGCCCCCGCCACCGTCCACGCCCCGCTCGGCCACCACGGCGGCGGCGTGCTGCGCAGCACCAGCAGCAACTGGGCCGGGTACGCCGCGACCGGCGGCAAGTTCACCAGCGTCAGCGCCAGTTGGGTCCAGCCGTCCGTCTCCTGCACCGGCACCGACACGTGGTCCAGCTTCTGGGTCGGGATCGACGGGGACGGCAGCAACTCGGTCGAGCAGCTCGGCACCGAGGCGGACTGCTCGGGCGGCTCGCCGGTGTACTCGTCCTGGTACGAGATGTACCCGTCGTACCCGGTGAACTTCACCAACTCCGTCCGCCCCGGGGACCACTTCACCGCGAGCGTCACCACCAGCGGCTCCGGGTCGTTCACGCTCACGCTCTCCGACACCACGCAGGGCTGGAAGCGCAGCGTCAACAAGACCCTGCGCAGCGCGGCCCTCGCCTCCGCCGAGGTCATCGCCGAGGCGCCGTCCAGCTCGACCGGCGTCCTGCCGCTCTCGGACTTCGGCACCGTCGGGTTCAGCGGGGCGACGGTCAACGGGCAGAGCCTCGCCGCGTCGGGCGCGTCGAGCATCACCATGGCCTCGGGCGGCACCACCAAGGCCACCACGTCCGGGCTCAGCGGGGGCGGCGCCTTCTCGGTGACCTGGAAGCACAGCTGACGTACCGTCACATGCCCGGGGCGCCACCGAGAGGCGGCGCACCGGGCACTTCGGCTCCCCTTCGGCTCCTCAGAGCAGCGGCCCGATGACGGGCAGCACCGGCTTGCACGGCACGTGGACGGGATGCCCCGGGTCGAGCGCGTTGCGGACGTCGGCCAGGGAGACGGGGTCGTAACCGCCCTCCAGGTGATCGGTGGCGTCGGCCACGCACTGGTCCTGGACGGTGAGGTTCGTGACGTGCGGCCCGGGCGGCAGGTAGGCGCCGGTGTACGGGGTGAGCACCTCGTCGAACCGCGTGGCGATCGTGGTGTACTCGACGCCCGGGACGGTCGTGCCGCCCGCGTCGAGCGCGGCGAGGAACGCGGAGCCGGTCTCCTGCTCGACGCAGGCCGGGCAGGCGGTGTCGAGCACGGCGTTGGCCGGCTCCAGGATGCGCAGCTCCTCGCCGAGCATCTTGAGCCCGTCCAGCGTGGTGCCGCCGTTGTTGGGGTCGATGCCGACGAGCTTGGCCACCTTGGCCGCGCCGCCGAGGTTCTTCAGGTAGTAGCGCGGCAGCAGGCCGCCGCCCTGCGAGTGCCCGACGAGGTCGGCCTTGGCCGCCCCGGTGGAGGCGAGGACCCGGTCGACGAACGCCGACAGCTGCTCGGCGGACTGCTCGATCGGCCCGAGGCCCTGCATCGGCGAACCGGGCGCCCCGCCGTAGTTGAACGCGTAGACGCAGTACCCGGCGTTGGCGAGCATGGGGGCCGCACCGCGCCAGTTGTCGTTCATGTTCTCGGCGGTGCCGTGGACGAGGACGACCGGCTCCGGGTGGGCGGCGCTCGGCCTGCAGGACCAGTCGTTCGCACCGGGCGGGGCGACGTCGGGGGCGAGGAAGCCCGCCGGGAAGCCGACCGCGAAGTGGTACTCGACCGGGTACGCCGGGGCCGCCGCGGCCGGGTGGACGGCGGCGGCCAGCAGACTGCCGACGGCGACCGCCGTGGCCGCGAGAGCCCGTCCTCGATGCGTTCTCATGAGGAATTTCCCGCCGTCAGGAATTACTTCTGCACTGACCGAAAACTACCACCAGCGCAAGCGGTTCGCAGGTCAGAGGCCATCCGGCAGGCACACTCCGTCATTAACCTCGTCGCATAATCACATGACGTGACGGCATCGCACCCCAGGAATCCCGGGTCGCCATTCCGGAATTCTCTCGCCTCATTTCCGGGACGCCCGGCACGGGAATCCGGACCGCCGCCGGAACCCCGCCGGAACCCCGTCGGACCGGCGGACGTTCTCGGCACGGACCGACCGATGACGACCGACGGGCCGAGAGTGACGGCCCGTGGGGGGATCGAGGGGAAGAGCATGTTCGAGAAGGTGAAGCAGCGCATCGCGGACCGGGACGCCAGGATCGCGGCGCGCGCCGACTGGGTGTACGTCTCCACCCTGCCCACCGGCCCGAAGCCGTTCGAGCAGGTGGCGGTGCTCACCGCGGAGCGCGAGCAGACCCCGCAGGAGGCCTGGGCGAAGCTGCGCGAACTGGCCGCGGACCGGGGCTGCGACGCCGTCCTGGGCGCGGCGCTGACGTCCTGGGACAGCGACGGCTTCCCGCGCTTCGTCGCCTACGGCACCGGGGTCCGCTGGACGCCGGAGGACGCGCGCTGACCACCGGGGTGCTGACCCGCCGGTCCGGCGGTCAGCACCCCGGACGTCACGAGATCGCCCGCAGTCGCACCGGGGCCGGCCGCGTCAGCCGGTCGACGTGCGCGGCGGTCTCGGCGTCGGCCGGGAGCAGCACGAGGAGTTGCTGCGCGTCGGCGGTGAGGTCCAGGGTCTCGCGCAGCAGCCGGAGTTCGGGCCCGTCCGGGTGCCGCAGGCGCAGCGGTCCGCGGCGGGGCACGAGGTGCTGGCCGAGGCGGCGGGTGAACTCGGGCCCGGCGACGGGGGCGAGTTCGGTGCTGAGCCACTCGGAGCTCTCTACGGAGGGGCCTAGCCAGAGGTCGAAGGCCTGCTCGTCGGCGACGTCGTCCCAGTCGGCGAAGAGCGTGCGGGCGCGGGGGTCGGCGAAGACGTAGCGGGTGAGGTTGGGGGCCGGGTCGTCGAGGAGGCCGGCCGCACCGAGGACGGCGGCGTAGCCGCTGGTGTGGGCGAGGACGTCGCCGAGGCGGTTGGTGACGGCGGCGAGGCCGGGTTCGAGGAGCCGGAGGGTCTCGCGGACGGTGGCCCGCACGTCCCGGGGCGCCGGCGCGGGCCGGGTGTGGTTCGGGCAGGCGCCGCCGGTGATCTTGGCGAGGTAGCGCAGGTGGGTGCGCTCGGCGGCGTCGAGGCTGAGGGCGTCGGCGAGCGCGTTGACCACGGCCGTCGAGGGGTTGCGGTCGCGGCCCTGTTCGATCCGGGTCAGGTACTCGACGCTGATGCCCGCGCGCATGGCCAGGTCGGCGCGGCGCAGTCCGGGCGAGCGGCGGCGGCCGTGGTCGGGCAGGCCGAGCGTCTGCGGCTGGATGCTGTCGCGCTTGGCGCGGATGAAGTCCCCCAGTGGTGTGCCCATGTGAGGGAGCCTACGGCGTGCGGGCGCGCGGAGGGTGGCCCTGCGGGGGCCAGTCTGAGCACGGCCTGGCTGCGGTCTTCGCACCGGACGAGGGTGATGGCCATGGAGAAGAACACCGTGGCCAAGAACACCGTGGAGAAGAACGCAGTGAAGAAGAACAAGCTCGTGATCGTCGTCGGCAGCGTCCGGGAGGGCCGGTTCGGCCCGGTGGTGTCGTCCTGGGTGGCCGAACAGGCCGCCGCGCACGGCGGGTTCGAGGTGGAGGTGGTCGACCTCGCCGAGGTGGACGTGCCGCTGGCGCTGCCCGCCGCCTCACCGAAGTTCGCCGGCGCCGACTACCCCCGGCCCGCCGGGATGGCGCGGCTGACCGAGGCCCTGGAAGGTGCGGACGCGTTCGTCATCGTCACGCCGGAGTACAACCACAGCTACCCCGCCTCGCTGAAGGCCGCCATCGACTGGCACTTCACACAGTGGACGGCCAAGCCGGTCGCGTTCGTGAGCTACGGCGGCGCGGCGGGCGGCCGACACGCCGTCCTGCACCTGGAGAACGTCCTGACCGAGCTGCACGCGGTGACGATCCGCGACGGCCTGGCCTTCCCGAACTACTTCACCGCGTGGGCCGACGGCCGCCCGGACGACCCGCAGGCCCCGGGCTACGCCAAGGTCCTGCTCGACCAACTGTCGTGGTGGGCAGGCGCGTTGAAGGCCGCGCGGGCCGCCGTCCCGTACCCGGCGTGAGAGCGGCGACCGTCATGGAGTACGTCAACCTCGGCGGCACCGACCTGACCGTCAGCCGGATCGCCCTCGGCTGCATGGGCTTCGGCGGCTCGGGCGGCGGGCACAACCCGTGGGCCCTGGACGAGCAGGCCGCGGCGCCGGTCTTCCGGCGGGCCGTCGAACTCGGCATCACCCTCTGGGACACCGCCAACGTGTACGGCGGCGGCGCCTCCGAGGAACTCGTCGGGCGTGCCGTGCGGCGCTACACCCGCCGCGAGGACGTCGTCCTCGCGACCAAGGCGGGCCTGCCGATGCACGAAGGCCCGGGCGGCTCGGGCCTCTCCCGCCGGGCGGTCCTGGAACAGGTCGACGGCTCGCTGCGCCGCCTCGGCACCGACCACATCGACCTCTTCCAGCTGCACCGCTTCGACCCGGCGACACCCGTCGAGGAGACGGTGGCGGCGCTTCGGGATGTGGTGGGGGCGGGGAAGGTCCGGTACGTGGGCGCATCGTCCATGTGGGCGTGGAGGTTCGCGAAGCTGCGGCACGCCGCGGCCGTGGGCGGCGGCCCGGACTTCGTGTCGATGCAGCACCAGTACAGCCTGGTGCAGCGCGAGGAGGAGCGGGAGATGTTCCCACTCCTCGCCGACGAGGGCGTGTCGAGCCTGGTGTGGTGCCCGCTCGCCTCGGGCCGGCTGGCCCGGCCGTACGGGCAGGCGACGGCCCGCTCGGACGGGGACCCGGTCGCTCGGCGGTTCTTCGCCGACGTCGACCGGCCGATCGTCGACGCCGTGCAGGGCGTCGCGGAGGCGCGCGGTGTGCCGATGGCCCGGGTGGCGCTCGCCTGGGTGCTCGGCAACCCCGTCGTCGCCGCGCCCGTCGTCGGGGCGACCCGCCCGGGCCACCTGGACGACGCGGTGGCCGCGCTCGGGGTGCGGTTGGGGCAGGACGAGGTGGCCGCCCTGGAGCGGCCGTACACGCCCCGCCTGCCGACCGGGTTCTGATCGGCCCCCGAAACCCCCTCAGCCCCCGAAGCCCCAGAAACCCCCTCAGCCCCCGACCACCTCCGGCACGGGCGAGCGCTGCTCCGCCCGCGGGGCGGTCAGCGGGCCGGCGGCGAAGACGGCCAGGCCCGCGAGGACAGCCAGGCCCGCACAGACGGGCCAGAGCAGACCGGGCGCGGACTGGTAGAGGGCTCCGCCGATCGGGGGTGCGAGGACGGTGCCGCTGGTGGAGGCTCCGGCGTAGAGGCTCTGGAAGCGGCCCTGGTACTCGGCCGGGGCGCTGTCCGCGACGAAGGCGGTGGCCGGGGTCTTGTAGAGGATCTCGCCCGCGGTGACCACCACCATCATCACCACGGTGGTGACCACCGACGCCCCCGCGACCAGGGCGGCGAAGCCCGTGCCGACGAGCAGCAGGCCGGTGCCGATGATCCGCAGCGGCGCCCGGTCGCGCAGCGCCATGGTGACCACGACCTCCAGCGCGAGGATCAGGCCGCCGTTGATCGCCAGCACCGCGCCGTACACGCCGGTGCCGATGCCGTGGTCGGCGAGGAACACCGGCAGGACGGAGTACTGCTGCCGGTAGACGGTGTCCACCACGACGATCGCCGGCAGCAGCACGAGCACCGCGGGCCGCTCCCGCAGCGCCGCCCACAGCCCGCCGCGACTGACGGTCCGGCTGCTCCGCGGCCCGTCGGCGGTCAGCACCTTGGCGGCGTACGCGGCGAACAGCAGCGACCCGAGCCCGTCGATGCGGAACAGCCACTCGTACGACCAGTGGGTCGCGATGAACGCGCCCAGCACCGGCCCGATGGTGAAGCCCGCGTTGCCCGCGAAGCGCATCACCGCGAAGCCCTGCCGCCGGTCGCCGGGCGGCACGGCCACCGCCACGAGCGCCGAGTTGGACGCGCGCACGGTGCCGGCCGCGTACTGGAAGACCGGCAGGACCAGGAGCAGCACGGACGTCGGCAGCACCGGCAGGGCGAGCAGTCCGGCGCCGGAGACCGCGGACCCGGTGAGCAGTGTGCGGCGGTGGCCGAAGCGGTCCCCGAACCAGCCGCCGGTGAAGTTGCCCGCGACCAGGCCGAGGCCGCCGGCGCCGGCGATGGTCCCGGCTGCGGCGGTGCTCAGCCCGCGCGGGCCGGTCAGGTAGACGAAGAGGTAGACGAAGGTGAAGGACACCACCATGTTGGCGAAGCCCCCGGCGGCGAGCAGCCAGACCGTCCTGGGCAGCGCCCGCAGTGCGCCGCCGTTCCGTGCGCCGTCCCCGGTCCCGTTCCGCTCGGCCACCCGGCCACCCCCCGTAGTCAGTTCCTTTTCGGAACGGACTATGTCAGCCTGACGGGGCTAAGGTCAACGACGTACTCAATGACGTACTCAACGCGGTACTCACCGGCTGTACTCACCGGCCGCACTCACCGGCCGTGCTCACCCCAGGAAGGAGGCCAGGATGGTCCGGCGCGGCGGCCCGGCGGACGACAACTGCGCGATCGCCCAGGCCCTCGACGTGGTCGGGGACACCTGGACGCTGCTGATCGTCCGCGACGCGGCCCGCGGGCTGAACCGCTTCGAGCAGCTCCAGCAGGAGCTCGGCCTCTCCCGCAAGGTGCTCGCCGAACGCCTGCGCCTGCTGGTCGACTCCGGCGTGCTGGCCCGCGAGCAGTACCAGGACCGCCCGGCTCGCCACGAGTACCGGCTCACCCCGCGCGGGCGCGCCCTGCTGCCCGTCCTGGTCGCCCTCCAGGACTGGGGCGACAGCTGGCTCCTCGGCGACGGCACCCCCACGGCCACCGCCACCGAGCACTCCCGCGAGGCGGAACGCGTCCACGCCCTGCGCGACACCCGGATCCCCGAACTGCTGCTCCCGGGCCCCGACGGCCGGGCGCACGATCCCGTCACCCCGGACTCCACCACCGTCCTGTACTGCTTCCCCGGCGCGTTCGTCCGCCCCGAGTCCTACCCGCCCGGCTGGTCGGCGGTGCCCGGGGCGTCCGGCTGCACCCTGGAGTCCCGGACCTACCGCGACCACCTCGCCGACTTCACCGCCGCCGGCGCGGCCGTCCGCGGCATCTCCACCCAACGCCCCGACGAGCAGCGCGCGTTCGCCGAAGCCGAAGGCCTGACCTTCCCCCTGCTCTCCGACCTCGCGCTCGACCTCACCGGCGCCCTCCGCCTCCCCACCCTCCGCGCCGCCGGCACCACCCGCCTGAAGCGCCTCACCCTGATCGTCGACCGCACCCGCACCATCCGCGAGGTCCTCTACCCGATCACCGACGTCGCCGGCAGCGTGACGGCCGCCCTGACCGCCGCCCGGGCGCTCCAATAGACCCCCGACGCCGACGCGAATTTCGGGCGACAGCGCAGCCGTTTCCTTGCACCATGACGCCTGACGGCAGGCACGACGACGTGATGGTGGGTGGGATGACGGCAGCGGGAATGTCGCTGGAAGCGCTGGTCGCCGTGGTGTGGGAAGGACTTGAGACGGCGTACCCGACCAAAGCGGTCGACGAGATACCGCGTGCACTGCGCCGGCTCGCGCTCGCGGGTGCGGACGCGACGGAGGATCTATGCCACCCCCTGTACGCGCTCGTCACCCAGGACGGGTGCGAGACGCCGTCCGCGGCGGCCGTCGCGCTGCCGTTCGTCGTCGCCCTCGCCGCCGACCCGGCCATGGGCGCCCGGGTGGCCCTCGTCGAGTTGCTGACGGAGATGCAGGCCCCGGCCCTGCCGGACGACGACTGGGCGCGAGCGCGGGCCCTGCTCGCGGATCCGGATCCCGCGGTGCGGCGCGCGGCGATTCCCTTGGCGGTCACGGTCGTTCGGCTGCTGGAGCGGTGGCGGCTGGAGACGGACCCGACGGTACGCGTCGCGCTCCTGCTCGCTCTCGGACGGGCCGTGGCCCGAGCCGGCGACGCCGTCCCCGACGAAGCGACGGCGGTGCTGGCGAAGGTGCTCGACGGGGACGACCCGGTGCTGTGGGTCGCGGCCGTGCACGCGTCGGCGGAGTTCGAACGAGGCTTTCCCGCCCGGCAGTTGGACCGCCTGATCGACGTGTTCGCCGATCTCGCGCTGCGCCCCCGGTTCGAGGAGGTCTGGTACACCCCGGCCGTCGACGGCCCCTGGACCCGCGAGGAGCTGGTGCAGGCGACGGCACGGCGGCTCGCGCACGATCCCGAGGCCGAACTCCGCTTCGCCGTCCGGCTGGTGGAGACCTCGGACCGCACCGCGGACGCCGTGCTGTGCCGGGAGGCCCTGGACCTCGCGTGGCGGCTCCTCACCGAACGGCGTTCCGTGGAAGCCGCGTTGCTGCCACTCGCGGGCGGGCTGCTGACCAGTCCCGACGGCGCCGTCCGGCTACGGGCCGCAAACATCCTCGCGGTCCTGGGCCCGGCCGCGGCCCCGTATGCCGACCGGCTCGCCGCACTGCTCGACGACGACGCGGCCGACGACTTCCTCGACGGAACGGTCGGCGAGTTCGCCCGCTGGGCCCTTGCCCGCCTCGGCGACCCGCGCGGCCTGGCGGGACTGGTCGAGCAGCTCCGGGCGCAAGAGGAGGAGCCGGGCCGCGCCTACTGCACAGGGGATCCGAGACGGCCCGAAGTCGCCGACGTGCTGATTCCGCTGCGACAGCACGCGGAGGTCCTGCTGCCCGCGATGAGGGAGACGATCCGGCAGGGCAGCGCGCTCCGCCCACTCCTCGACGTAATGGAGGCCTGGGGCGAGGACGCGCTCCCGGCCCTGCCCGACCTCCTGCCGCTGCTCGGCGACACCCGGACCTCGATCCCGGTGATCCGCATCCTGCGGGCCATCGGCCCGGCCGCCGCCTCCGCCGTACCGGCCCTGCGTGCCTGCAAGGTCCTGGATCACCCCGGGAACCACGCGTTCGTGGACCTGACCGCCACCTACCTCGGCGAGGACCGCGGGACGGCCCTCCGGCTCGTCGGCGACGCGGTCACGGCGGCCGAGGAGCCCGGGGGCGGACCGATCGACGCCCTGGCCGACTTCGGCCTCGACGCGGCTCCCCACGCGGAGCACGTCCGGATCGCCATGGAGAACAGCAGGTACTGGCCGCGCCTCACCCACGCGATCACGCTCTGGTCGATCACGGGCGAGGCCGAACCCAGCCGACAGGTCCTCGAGGAGTTCGTCCTTCCGGTCGCCGACGGCGGCGAGGGCTTCCACCTCTTCGGCCAGGCCCTCCGCGCACTGGTCCGCATGGGCGCGATCGGCCCAGTGACCCGCGCCGCCCTGCTGACGATCCGGCGGTCCGACGGCCGCCTGTGCGGGGACGGCGGATACCCGATGATCCTTCGCGATCAGGAGCTCCGCGCACTGATCGACCTGGCCCTCGCGGGTGCACAACCCGCTTGAGCGAGCCGCGTTGGATCACGCCATCGCGCGCAGGGCGTCGACGGCGAGGCGGGCGGTGGTGCCGATGGCGGCGTCGGCGGCGGGGAGGGTGATGGTGGTCGCGGCGGCGCGGGTGAAGACGGCGAGGGCGTAGCGGCCGCCGTCGGGGTACTCGACGACGCCGACCTCGTGGCGCAGCGTCGGGAGGGTGCCGGTCTTGCCGTGGAGGCGGACGTCGTCGAAGGGGAAGCCGGAGGCGAGGCGGTGCGGCCAGACCTGGAGGCCGAGGAGGCGGCGCAGGGCGGCGCCGTGGTCGCCGGGGCAGGCGTCGCCGTGCCAGATCGCGGCGAGGAGGGTGGTCATGTCGCGGGGGGTGCTGCGGTTGGTGAAGGCCGGGTCGAGGACCCTGAGCCGGGCGACGACCGCCGGGTCGACGGGCGAACCGGTGCCGGTGTCCTCGACGAGGGCGGCGGTCATGTCGCGGAGGGTGTGGACGGCCACCGTCCGGGTGAGGCCGAGCTCCGCCATGGTGCGGTTGACGGTGTCCAGACCGACCTCGTGCCACAGGACGTCGGCGGCGGCGTTGTCGCTGACGGCGGCGGTCAGGTAGGCGAGGTCGCGCAGGGAGAGGCGGGCGGCGTCGAGCATGGCGGCGAGGCCCGTCCCGCCCGGGGTGCGGCCGGCGGCGGGGACGTCCACCTGACGGGTGAGGTCGATCCGGCCGGCGGCGGCCTCGCGGAACAGCGTGACCAGGAGGCAGAGCTTGTGGACGCTCGCCGTGCTCACGGCGGTGTCGGCGCCGACGGCGATCTCGGCGCCGCCGTCGAGGTCG
>NZ_JBFBDY010000178.1:0-6058 GCF_040683475.1 Kitasatospora sp. NPDC093558
CGAGGTCGCGCAGCCGGGCCGCCATCCGCTCGCCGACGGCGGCGGCGCGCTCGGCGAGGCCGTGGGCGGCGACGTACCGCAGGGTGGCGGCGCCGGCGGCCATGGCGAGGGTGTTGCCGCGGAAGGTGCCGGTGTGGGCGCCGGGCCGCCAGCCGTCGTAGTCCTCGCAGTAGACGACGACGGCGAGCGGGAGGCTGCCGCCGATGGCCTTGGAGAGCACCATGGCGTCCGGGACGATGCCGCTGTGCTCGACGGCCCACATCCGGCCGGTGCGGCCGACGCCGGTCTGCACCTCGTCGACGATCAGCGGGATGCCGCGCTCGGCGGTGATGCGGCGCATCGCGCGGAGCCAGCCGTCGGGGGCGGGCACGACGCCGCCCTCGCCCTGGACGGCCTCCAGGACCATCGCGGCCGGGGTCGTCACGCCGCCGGACGGGTCATCGAGCAGTCGCTCGACGTAGGTGGCGGACAGGCCCGCGCCCGCGTCGCCGCCGACGCCGAACGGGCAGCGGTAGCCGTAGGGGTAGGGCAGCCGGACGACCTCGCCGCCGCTCGGGAGGGGTTCCTTGACGGCGGTGTTGCCGGTGAGGGCGAGGGCGCCGGCGGTCATGCCGTGGTAGGCGCCGGTGAAGGCGAGGGCGCTGGATCGGCCGGTGGCGGTCTGCATCAGTTTGAGCGCGGCCTCGACGGCGTCCGTCCCGGCCGGGCCGCAGAAGTGCACGCGGGCGCGCGCGGCGAACTCGGGCGGCAGGCTCTCGAAGAGGGCGGTGGTGAAGTCGTCCTTCTCGGCGGTGGCGAGGTCGAGCAGGTGCAGGGGCGCGCCGCTGTCGAGGGTGCGGCGGATCGCCTCCAGCACCACCGGGTGGTTGTGCCCGAGGGCGAGCGTCCCGGCGCCGGAGAGGCAGTCGAGGTAGCGCCGTCCGTCCGCGCCCTCGACGGTCATGCCGTTCGCCCGGACGGGGACGATCGGGAACGAGCGGGCGTACGTCCGGGCGGAGGACTCGCGGACGCGCTGGCGGCGAAGGACGGCCTCGCCGGGCGCCTGGGCGGGAATGGCGGCGAGCGACAAGACGGACCCCCAAGAGAAGTTAGGTAAGCCTAACTTTATCGCCCCTGACCTGGCCGGACGCCCCGGGGTGCGCGGAACCACCCGACCGGGTGAACTGCCCCCGGTCTTCCCAACGAGCGCGCGGACCATAGGTCACGGCCCACGGAAAATCTTCCGCCCGACCCTTCGGGGCGCGGAGACTCCCAAGGGTGCGCCGACACTCCAAGCACTCCAAGCACTCCATGCACTCCATGCACGACGGGGGCTGCGCGGCACCGCGGGCGCTTCACGCGCGGCGTCCGGCCGGCCCGTCCCCCGCCTTCCAGCGGTAGCAGAGCTCCGGCCGCCCGACGCTCCCGTACTGCGGCTCGCGCACGGCGAGCCCGGTGTCGACGAGGTGTTCGAGGTACCGGCGCGCGGTGATCCGCGAGACCCCGGCGGCAGCGCCCGCGGCGGCGGCCGACAGCCCGGTCGCGGCCTCGCGCAGCACGCCCACGATGGTGTCGAGGGTCGGGGCGCTGAGGCCCTTGGGCAGGGCGGTCCGCTCGGGCGTGCGCAGCAGGGCGAGCGCCTGGTCGACCTCGTCCTGGCCGATCGCCTCGCCGGTGCGGCCGAGACTGTCGCGGTAGCGGGCGTAGCGTTCGAGGCGGTCGTGCAGGGCGGCGGCGCTGAACGGTTTCAGCAGGTACTGGACGACCCCCGCCGAGACCGCCTGCCGGACCATGGCGAGGTCGCGGGCCGAGGTCACCGCGATGACGTCGGTGGTGTGACCGGCGGCGCGCAGCGTGCGGCAGAGCTGGAGGCCGTGGCCGTCCGGGAGGTAGAGGTCGAGCAGGGTGAGGCCGACGGGGGTCCCGGCGGCGCGGGCGCGTTCCAGGAAGCGCAGCGCGTCGGCGCAGCTGTGGACCGTGCCGACGGCGCGGAAGCCGGGCTCGCGCTCGACGTAGAGGGTGTGCGCGGCGGCGGCGACGGGGTCGTCCTCGACAATCAGCACCGAAATGCCGGAGGCGGCCCCGGCGGCGCCCGGCGGTCCGAAGCCGGCGGTCACGAGACCACCCCCGCTCTCTCCGCACTCGCAGCCATCCCCGTACTCGCGGCCCTCCCCGTGAGCGGCAGCCGGACGGTGAGCACCGCGCCGCGCTCGCGGCCGACCTCGACCGTGCCGCCGTTGCGCCGGGCGGCCTGGGCGACGAGGGCCAGTCCGAGGCCGTGGCCGCGGCCGTCCTGCTTGGTGCTCCAGCCGCGCCGGAACACGTCCTCGACGGCCGCCGGGTCGATGCCCGCCCCGGTGTCGGCGACGCGCAGCACCAGGTGCTCGGCCCCGCCGTCGAGGCCGTCGGAGGCGAGGCCGTCGGAGGCGAGGCCGTCGGAGGCGATCCGCGCGGTCACGGTGACCTCGGGCGGGACGGGGCTCTCGGCGGCGCCGGCGATCGCGGCGTCCACGGCGTTGTCGATCAGGTTGCCGAGCACGGTGATGAGGTCGCGCGCGGAGAGGCCGGGCGGCAGGACGCCGTCGTCGATGCGGCTGTCGTCGGTGAGGGTCAGTTCGACGCCGCGCTCGGCCGCCTGGGCCGCCTTGCCGAGCAGCAGCGCGGCCAGCACGGGTTCGCCGACGGCGGCGACGACCCGGTCGGTGAGCTGCTGGGCGAGGGCGAGTTCGGCGGTGGCGAACTCCACCGCCTGTTCGTGGCGCCCGAGTTCGATGAGCGAGACGACGGCGTGCAACCGGTTGGCGGCCTCGTGCGCCTGCGCGCCGAGCGCCTCGGTGAAGCCGCGCACGGAGTCCAACTCGCCGCTGAGCGACTGCAGTTCGGTGTGATCGCGGAGGGTGACGACGCGGCCGAGGCCGGTACCGATGGTGGAGGTGTTGAGCACGACGACCCGTTCGGCGGTCAGGTGCACCTCATCGCGGACCGGCTCGTCGCCGAGCACGGCCGCCACGAGCGCCTCCGGCAGGCCGAGTGCGTCGACCGACCGTCCGTCCACCACCCCTTCCAGGCCGAGGAGTTCGCGGGCGGCGTCGTTGCACAGCACCACCCGGTGCGCGCGGTCGAGCAGGACCAGGCCCTCGCGCACGGAGCGCAGCGTCGCCTGGTGGTACTCGTAGAGGTGGCTGAGTTCGGCCGGTCCCATACCGTGAGTGTGCCTGCGCAGACGGGAGTTGGCGAGGTACGTGCCGGCCCCGCCGACGGCGAGCGCGGCCACCGCGACCCCGACCAGCGCCAGCAGCGGGCCGGTCAGCTGCTTCGAGATGCTCTCCAGCGTGATGCCCGTGCTCACGAGCGCGATCACCCGGTGCCGGTCGTCCAGGACGGGCGTGACCACGCGCACCGACGGGCCGAGCGTGCCGGTGTACGTCTCGCTGCGGGTCTGCCCGGCGAGCGCCCAGTCGATGTGCCCGAGGAAGCGCTTGCCGATCTGCTCGGGCAGCGGGTGGGTCCAGCGCACGCCGTCGGTGTTCATGACGGTGATGAACGAGACCCCGGTGTCGGCGCGGACCTGCTCGGCGTACGGCTGGAGGACGGCGGTCGGGTCGGGCCCGGTGACGGCGGAGCGGACGGTCGGCGAGTCGGCGACGGCGTGGGCGACGGCGGTCACCTCGCGGCGGGCGGCCGCCTCGGTGCGGTCGGCGGTGTACAGGTACGCGAGCACGGCACCGCCCGCCACCACGGCGGCCACGATGACGACCTGGACGGCGAACAGCTGCCCGGCCAGGCTGCGGACCAGGCGGCGCGGGTCGGCGAACAGCCGTCGCGGGTCGGGGTGCAGCCGGCGCGGCGCGGTGGCAGTGGGGGTGCGCACGGACATGCCTGCCAGTGTGCACCACCCGTCCGCACGCCTGAGGGGTGCGCGCGCTTCGCGCAGGACCGGGACGGTCGCGCGTGCGGCGCATTGCGGTCGTGAACTCTATGTACGTAAACGTGACCTCCGTCACCCCCGGGGCCGATAGTCGGAGCGGCCCACCACCCGGGGCCGCCAGGACTGCAGGGCGAAGGAGCCGCAGATGTCGATCGCTGGAGCCGCACAGCCGACGGGGGGCAGACGCGAGGAGGAGCCGGACGGGCACCGCGCACCGGAGGGGGCCGGACTGGCTTCCGCCGGGCAGCGCCCCGCCGAGCAACCGCCCGCCGCGAAGCGGGACCGCACCCACTACCTCTACCTGGCCGTCATCGCCGCCGTGATCGCGGGCGTGGTGGTCGGTCTGGCCGCCCCTGGGTTCGCGGTCGAGCTGAAGCCGGTGGGGACGGGCTTCGTCAACCTCATCAAGATGATGATCAGTCCGGTCATCTTCTGCACCATCGTGCTCGGCATCGGCTCGGTCACCAAGGCCGCCAAGGTCGGCAAGGTCGGCGGACTGGCGATCGGCTACTTCCTCGTCATGTCGACGGTCGCGCTCGCGATCGGCCTCGTGGTCGGCAACCTCCTGGAGCCGGGCGGCGGCCTGCACCTGACCGCCGCGCTGGCCAAGTCCGGCCACGCGCAGGCGGCGGCAGGTGGCGCGCAGTCCACCGCCGACTTCCTGCTCGGGATGATCCCGAACACCCTGGTCTCGGCCCTCACCGAGGGCAAGGTGCTGCAGACCCTGCTGGTCGCGCTGCTCGTCGGCTTCGCCCTGCAGGCGATGGGACCGGCCGGCGCCCCGGTGCTGCGCGGCGTCGAGCACGTCCAGCGGCTCGTCTTCCGGGTCATGGCGATGATCATGTGGGTCGCGCCGGTCGGCGCCTTCGGTGCCATGGCGGCCGTGGTCGGGGCGACCGGCACCGCGGCGCTCAAGAGCCTCGCCGTCATCATGATCGGCTTCTACGTCACGTGTGCCCTGTTCGTCGTGGTGGTCCTGGGCACGCTGCTGCGGCTGGTCGCCGGGGTCAACGTGTTCGCGCTGCTGCGCTACCTCGGCCGCGAGTTCCTGCTGATCCTCTCCACGTCGTCGTCCGAGAGCGCACTGCCGCGCCTGATCGCCAAGATGGAGCACCTGGGCGTCAGCCGCCCGGTCGTCGGCATCACCGTGCCGACCGGCTACAGCTTCAACCTCGACGGCACCGCGATCTACCTCACCATGGCGTCGATCTTCATCTCCGAGGCGATGGACAAGCCGATGTCGATCGGCGAGCAGCTCTCGCTGCTGGTCTTCATGGTGATCGCCAGCAAGGGCGCGGCCGGGGTCACCGGCGCCGGGCTCGCCACGCTGGCCGGCGGGCTGCAGTCGCACAAGCCGGCGCTGGTGGACGGGGTCGGGCTGATCGTCGGTATCGACCGGTTCATGTCCGAGGCCCGGGCGCTGACCAACTTCGCGGGCAACGCCGTCGCCACCGTCCTCATCGGCCGCTGGACGGGCGAGTTCGACGCCGAGCGGGCGCGCCGGGTACTGGCGGGCGAGCTGCCGTTCGACGAGCGGACGCTCATCGACACGCACGGCGGGCAGGACGCGGCACCGGCGGCCGTGGACCCGGCGCCCGCTCCGGTGACGAGCGGCGCCCCGGCGGCGGCCTGAGGTCCCACCCCCCGACTCCCCGCCCGGCGCTGCTTGACTACCCCCGGAATGGCGCCGGGCCGGGGATGCCGCCGAGGGCTGAACGGCGGCAAACGACAGCTGACAGATAACAGATTTCAAACTCTGTTATCTGTCAGCTGTTATCTGTTCGCCGTCCGCTGTCGGGCTGTCGAGCTGCCCGCCGTCCGCCGTCCGCCGCCTGCCCACCGCACGCCCACCGTCATAGCTCCTCGGACCCACTGACCGCCCACGCGAGCCCGCACGCCGGATCCTCCAGGGCCACATGCAGATGCCGCAGGCCGTCCGCCGGCTCGCACCACGTGAAGCACCGCATGCGAGCCACCAGCGCGTTCACCTCGCCCCGGTCCGGGCCGTCCGCCCCCGCCATCGCACCGAGCGCCCGCCACAGCGCGAGCCGCCCGTGCGCAGCTCCGCGCGCCGGGTCGACCGCTCCCGCCTGCACGAGCGCCGGCACGGCGAGCGCGAACGGCAGGTATCCGCCGGTCACCAGACCGCTG
>NZ_JBFBDY010000178.1:6068-12238 GCF_040683475.1 Kitasatospora sp. NPDC093558
CTTCCCGGTAGACCGCGTCGATCCGGCCGCGCACGCACGCCACCTCCGCCCAGTCCACCAGCTCCGCGAGCACCCGGGTGGCCCGCTGCCCGCGCAGCCGCCGCCCCGGATCGGGCAGCGCCACCGGCCCGAGACCCTCCCGGCTGGCCGGCAGAGTCAGCAACGCACTGCGCGCACCCCCTCGGGGCAGGTAGTCGCGGACCCGCACCCCCTCGCCCCACCCCGCCGCCTCCCACGGCTCCAGGAGCAGCGGCACGCCCTCCGGATCGGGCTCCGCGCCGAAGGACAGGTCCTCGCCGATCAGCACCCGCGTGTGCGCGACCAGCCGCCGCACGCGCGCCGGGACGAGCAGCGGAGCCAGCCGCAGCCACGAGTGCCGCGTCGCCAGCACCTCCCACAGCGGCCCCGCGTCGTGGTCGCCCGGTCCGGCGACGGCGCCCGGGCCGCCGTCCCGGTCGAACAGCCGCACGGCCACCTCCGGCGGTGCCGCGTACGCGATCAGGTGGCCCAGCGGCGCGGCCTCCATCGCCCCGAAGAGCTCGCCGCAGCGCTCCACCGCCGCCGTCCGGACCCGGCGGTAGACGGCCAGCAGTTCGGGCCAACGGCCCTCGTCGGCCAGGGCGCGCAGACGGCGGTCCTCGTACGTGATCACGATTTTCAGCGTACGGGCCGGGACGGCACATCAGCTGACTTGCCGTCAGTTCGGTGCGTCGGGCCCTCCCCCGCAACCCCGCCCCCATCACCGCCAGCACCACAACCACCGCCGCGACTGCCTCCCCTGCCGCCACGCTCGCCCGCCGCAGCCCGTTCGCGCTCCACGACAGCCCGCAGCCGGACGTGAGCGCGGCGCCGGGTGACCGCCAGCGTGCTGCGGTGCAGCCCCAGGAGCTCCGCGGCCTCGTCGACGCTGTAGCCGTCGAGGTCCACCAGGACCACCACCCTGGCCTGCTTGGCGGTCAGGCAGCGCAGCAGCCGGACCACTTCCCACCGCGCCTGGAGCTCCGCCATCCCGCCGGCCGACGGGTCGGTCGCCGCGCGCTCGCGATCCCGCTCCGCCGCCCCCGGGAGCGCCACGCGGCGCCGTTCCCGACGCCACTGGTCGCGCAGGATGTTCGCCATCGTCGTGAACACGTAGGCGTACGGCTGCGGATGGCCGAGGAACCGCTCCGGGCGCCGGGCGATCCGCAGGTACGCGTCGTGGACGATGTCACCCGCCGCGAACGGGCTCCCCGTGAGCGAGAGGGCCGCCTGGTGGAGCCTCGGCAGCATTTCCGTGAACACCCGGTTGAAATCGGTCGGTTCGCCGGCCGGATCACGCCTGCCGGTCCATCGATCGGTCAATTCCGCCATGCCGTTCTCCCCGGAAATCGGCACCCGAACGCCCAGTTGGGGCCGACCCCGACCGGGCACATGCATGTGACTCAGCTCACATCATAGTTCGTCGTTTCACTGTACGCGCTCAATCGTGTGCAATGCGTCATCGTCCGTACGGAGAACGGGAATTCGCCACAGAACCGCCGAGCGAGGAGAACCGCCATGTCGGGTTGCATCGCCAGGAAGATCGCCGCGTTCGGGGCCGCGACCGTCGCCGCCCTCGGCATCCTCGGGACGACCGCCCTGCCCGCCGCCGCCGAACCCGCGGCCGACCGGACCATCACCGCCGGCCCGAACGCCGCCACCGACGCCATCACCGCCTCCTACCACTGCGTCATCACGGCCGACTACGGCTGGCGCTGGGAGGGCAAGTGCAACATCTACTCCGGCGAGCTGCGCACCATCACCTACTGCGCCAACGGCACGTCCAGCACCGGCCTGTGGATCGGCGCGCGGCCGGAGGCGTGGGACGTGTGGGGCAACTGCCCGAACTCGACCTGGACCCGCGTCCTGTTCCAGACCCGGGGCTGATTCCCGGGCCGCGGGCCTGACCGTGGGTGCCGCGGCGCGGCGGCACCCGGCCCGCGCACCGGCCGTGTCCGTACACGGGGCCCTCAGGCCGCCTGGTCGTGCCGACCGGGCTCCGCCGGCGCGGGAGCAGAAGCCACCGGGAACTCCTCGATGGTCAGTTCGCCCGCCGGGCGGCGGCCGGCCCGGTCCTGGGCGGGCGGCGACAGCGCGACGAAGGCCGCGGCCAGGAAGAGGAAGGAGCCGAGACCGACGGCGAGCGGGAAGATGAACTCCATGGGGCTCGCGCCGTCGAGGCCGGTCCTGGTGGGCTCGGGGTGGATGTGGACGGCGGCCATGCCGGTGTAGTGCATGCAGCTCACGGCGAGCCCCATGACGAGCGAGGCCGCGGCCGCCGCGTAGCCGTTGCGGATCGTGACGGCGGCCCAGAGCGCGGCGGTGGCGGCGCCGACCGCGATGAGGACGGACAGCGCGACCGTCCCGGAGTCGTAGCGCAGCCCGGCGCGCATCCGCAGGGCCGCCATGCCGAGGTAGTGCATCGCCGCGACGCCGAGGCCGGTGATCAGGCCGCCGCCCAGCAGGGCGGGCCCGCGGGCGCCGCGGTAGCCGACGACGGCCAGGCCGAGACCGGTGACCAGCACCGCGACCAGCAGGCTCAGCAGCGTGAGCGGGACGTCGTAGCGCAGTTCGGCACCGTCGACGGTGAAGCCGAACATGGCCACGAAGTGCATCGCCCAGATGCCCGAGCCGATCGCGGCGGCGGCCGTCAGGAGCCAGTTGCGGCGGACGGCGCCGGTCGCGGCGAGGCCGCGCAGGGTGCAGCGCAGGCCGAGCGCGGCACCCGCGCAGGCCATGGCGTACGAGAGCGTGGGCGTCAGCCAGCCGGAGCCGAGGTGGTTGATGCTTCCCATGGGACCTCCGGTCGACCTGTCCCTGTCATATGCCAGCCGCTCATGCGATTCCGGTCCGGGACGCGTGGGACGTTATCGAGGGCCGGGACTGGTCACCGGAAGATCCGAAAAGCTGCCCGCGGGGCGGGAGCGGTGTGCTCGAATGGGGTGGTCGTGCGCCCTGGGGTCACCGGGCCCGTCACCCGTCACGCGCTCCCCGTCACCGCGGCGTGACCTTGATCCGCATCGGGCTCGCCGCCCGCAGCGTGATCCCCTGCGCGAGCGCCACCCGGTGGTCGACCACCTCCAGATCGAAGTCGCGAAGCAGCACGCCCAGCGCCAGCACCGCCTCCAGCATCGAGAAGTGCTGCCCGATGCACGCCCGCGGGCCGCCCCCGAACGGGAACCACGCGTACCGGTGCCGCCCCTTCTCCCGCTCCGGCAGGAAGCGGTCGGGGTCGAAGCGGTCCGGCTCCTCCCAGTGGTCGGGGTGCCGGTGGGTGACCCACGGCACGACGAGCACCTGTGCGCCCCCCGGCAGGGCGTACCCGCCGATGACGGTCTCCTCCACCGAGCGCCGCCCGACCATCGACGCCGCCGGATACAGGCGCATCGACTCCTTCAACACCCGCGTGATGTACGGCAGTTCCTCCAGGTCGGCAGCCGTCGGCGCACGACCGCCGAGCGCCTTCTCCGCTTCCTCCCGCGCGAGACGGCGCTGCTCCGGATGCCCCGCCAGCAGGTGCAGGGCGAAGGCGAGCGACGTCGCCGTGGTCTCGTGCCCGGCGAGCAGGAACACCAGCACCTGGTCCCGGAGTTCGTCCCGGTCGAGCCGCTCCCCGTCCTCGCCGCGCGCCTGCTCCAGCAGCGTCAGCAGGTCGTCCGCGTCGGGGTCGGCGCCGCGCACGGCCCGGTCGGCGATGATCCGGTCGCAGACCGCGTACAGGTCGCGCTGCGCCCCGACGCCCCGACGGTTGCCCGGGGTCGGCCAGTGGCGCGGCAGGCGGACCGGCGCGACGCCCCGGTCCTGGACGTAGGCGCCGAGGATCGGGAAGCTGCGGTGCACGACCTCCACCGCTTCCTCGACGTCCGCGCCGAACAGGATCCGCGACACCGCGCGGAGGGCGAACCGCGACATCTCGTCCGCCGCGTCGACGACGCCGTCCGGCACCGCGCGCCAGCGCGCCGTGAGCGCCCGCGCCTCCAGCGCGATCGCGTCCGCGTAGCCGTCCACCCGGCGGCGGGTGAACAGCGGCTGGACGAGCCGGCGCTGGCGCTGGTAGTCGCCGTCCTGGCTGGTGAGCAGGCCGTTGCCGACGCTGGTCCGCAGCTCGTCGTAGAAGGCGTTCTCCTTGCGGAAGTTGGCGGCCTCGCCGCCGAGCACCTGCTGGGCGCCCTCGGGGGAGAACACGGCGTAGAGGTCCATGCCCAGCCCGATCGGTCCCACGTGGAAGCGGACCAGATCGCCGTAGTCTTCCCGGGCGGCGCGCAGGGTGCGCAGCGGGCGGCGGCCGAGGTCGAGCCCGGAGCCGATGAGGGGCAGGCCGGGCGGCCCGGGTATCGGTCGGGTGGCGGTGACGGGTGCGGGGTCGGCGGCGATCGTCATCGGGTCTCCTTCTCCACGGCGCCCCACCAACCTAACTGACTGGTCATCAGCAGCGGAAGGGTGCGCGGGGCGAGCGGAAACGCCGTACCGAACGCGTCCGCCCTCCCCTCGGCCGTCCTCCCCCGGCCGGCCGGTCACCGAGGCCGACCGGTCACCGAGCCGGCCGGGCCCGCCGGGACTCCTACTCGTACTCGGTGCCGCCCTTGCGGGTCAGGTACGCGTCGCTGACCACCTTGGCGATCGCCCGGCCACCGAGCCTCGGGCTCCAGCGCTCGGTCACCGGCCGGATCACCACGCCCTCGCGCAGGTGCAGTTCGCGTCCGGAGACGGTCTCCTTGCCCTGGGCCAGTTCGAGCACCGTGCCGGGGTCGAACGGTCCGCGCCACAGCTCGGGCGCCAGCGGCAGCTCGCCGTCGAGCAGTTCGGCGGCGGACAGCCAGCGCAGTTGCCCGTCCACCACCGCGGACACGTCGAACGCGGCGTAGCCGGGCAGTTCGGTGCGGCCGGAGGCGCCGTACGTCAGGTCCTGGACGCCCGCGCCGAAGACCTCGCCGAAGATGCCGACCCACTCGGCGCCGAGCCGTTCGGCCAGCCGGGCGGCGACGTCCGGTATGCGGTGGGCACGGACGGCGCGCCAGTAGAGGTTGCGCTCGTCCTCGGCCAGGGCGAACCCCTGCGCGCCGATGCCCTTGGACGACACGTGCACCTCGCCGGTGGCGGCGGTGTAGGTGACGAGGCAGCAGCTGCCGTGCAGCTTCTCGGTGAGCACGACCGGCTCGCCGGGCTCGAAGACGTCCGGGTAGCGCTTGAGGTTCTCGATGTCCACCCAGGGCAGGAGGTCGGGCGCGCTGACGACCTCACCGTTCATCGACGTGGGGACCGGCGGCTGCCACTTGACGATCCCGAGGGCCTCGGCGAAGTCCTCGCCGCGCTCGGCCGCGGCGGCCAGGTCGGCACCGGCGAGCGAGGCGGGGCGGCAGACGATGCCCTGCGACAGCTCGCCGCGCAGCCGTACGGCCTTCACCCGGTCCGCCCTGCTGCCGGCCAGTTTCCCGGTCAGGCCCAGCTCGGCGATCAACTCCTCGGGGAGCACGGCCTGTTCGGGGATGTAGACGGCGTAGTCGCCGGTCCGGTACGCGCCCTTCGCGACCACCGCCCGATAGAGCCCGACCTGCGCGAGCTCAAGGGCATCGGCATTCGGGTGTTCCAGGACGACGAGCTTCTCGGCGGTGACGCGCAGCGTGGACATGGACGGGCTCCTCCCCGTGGTTCTCGGTGCACCCGGCCGGGGCCGGCGGGGTGCGGACCGCCACCACTCTGGCGGCTCGACCCACCGGGCGCGACGCAATTTCGGCGCGCCCCCGCCGCACGCCCGCACTCCCTCCGCCTGCTCCGGCGCACCCGGCGCACCTGCATACGTGCGACCCCGACGCGCGCCTCAGTCCCACTCCAGGACCACCCCGGGGCCACCTCCACACCACCGTCCGTGCACGTTTGAGCCTTCCCACAGTTGGGAACACGCCGTCGCCACGGACTGCCTGTGCAATGCGACAGACGATTTTCCGCTCGCATCTGCGGCACTATGATCACCGTAACGGCCGCATCTGCGGTCTCATCCCCGCGCCCCTTCCGGCGCGCGCCGAGGAAGGGAAGCACCGATGGGCTCCCGCACGACCACCACCCGCAGACTCGCCGTCGCCGCCGCCGCGGCCCTCGCCCTCAGCCTCGGGGTCACCGCGTGCGGCAGCGACGGCGGCAGCAAGTCCTCCGCC
>NZ_JBFBDY010000179.1:0-12151 GCF_040683475.1 Kitasatospora sp. NPDC093558
GCCCTGGCAGGCCGCCCCGCAGGACACGAAAGAGCAGCGCCCATGGCCCGCGACCTCACGCCCGGCACCGGCACCCGCAGCGGCCGGCTGCGGGTGTACCTGGGTTCCGCCCCCGGGGTCGGCAAGACCTACCGGATGCTGGACGAGGCGCGGCGCAGACAGGAGCGCGGGGCCGACGTCGTCGTCGGGTTCATCGAGTGCCACGGCCGCCGGCACACCGAGGGCATGCTGGCCGGCCTCGAAGTCCTGCCGCGGGTCCGACGCACCTACCGGGACGCCGAGTTCGAGGAGATGGACCTCGACGGCGTGCTCGCCCGCCGCCCCTCCGTCGTCCTGGTCGACGAGCTCGCGCACACCAACATCCCCGGCGGGCGCAACGCCAAGCGCTGGCAGGACGTCGAGGAGCTGCTCGCCGCCGGCATCGACGTCATCAGCACCGTCAACGTCCAGCACCTCGAATCGCTGAACGACGTCGTCCGGAAGATCACCGGCATCCCGCAGCGCGAGACCGTCCCCGACGAAGTGGTCCGCCGGGCCGACCAGATCGAACTCGTCGACATGGCCCCGCAGGCGCTGCGCCGGCGCATGGCCCACGGCAACGTCTACAAGGCGGAGAAGGTGGACGCCGCGCTCTCCAACTACTTCCGGGTCGGGAACCTCACCGCCCTGCGCGAACTGGCCCTGCTCTGGGTCGCCGGGCGGGTCGACGAGGGCCTGCGCGACTACCGGGCCGACCACAACATCGACCGCGTCTGGGAGACCCGCGAACGCGTCGTGGTCGCCCTCACCGGCGGCCCCGAGGGCGAGACGATCATCCGCCGCGCCGCCCGGATCGCCGACCGCACCGCCGGCGGCGACCTGCTCGCCGTCCATGTGACCAGGAGCGACGGCCTGGCCGGCGCCTCCTCCGGCGCGCTCGCCCAGCAGCGGCAGCTCGTCGAGACCCTCGGCGGCAGCTACCACGTCGTCGTCGGCGACGACATCCCCACCGCGCTGCTGGCTTTCGCCCGCGCCCACGACGCCACCCAGCTGGTCCTCGGCACCAGCCGCCGCGGCCGGATCAACCGCTTCCTCACCGGTCCCGGCATCGGCGAGACGACCGTGGACGCGTCCGAGGACATCGACGTCCACATGGTCACCCACGAGTTCACCGGACGCGGCAAGCTGCCCTCGCTCGGCCGACGCCACTCCAAGCGCCGCACCATCGCGGGCTACGTCGCCGGCTTCGTGGTGCCGTGGATCCTCACCGGGATCCTGTCCCAGGCGCACCACAGCGTGAACCTCACCACCGACGCGCTGATCTTCCAGCTCGGCGTGGTCATCGTCGCCCTGCTCGGCGGCGCCACCTCCGCGCTGCTGGCCGCGGTCATCGCCTCGCTGCTGCTCAACTACTTCTTCATCCCGCCCGTCTACACGCTGACCATCACCGAGACGAACAACATCGTCGCGCTGGTGGTCTTCGCCGCCGTCGCGCTCGCCGTCTCCACCGTCGTCGACCACGCCAGCCGGCTCACCAGCCGGGCCGCGCGCGCCACCGCCGAGGCGGAGACGCTCTCCACCCTGGCCGGCAGCGTCCTGCGCGGCGCCGACGCGCTGCCCGCGCTGCTGGAGAAGTCCCGGACGGCCTTCGGCATGGACTCCGTCGCCCTGCTCTCCCGCAGCGGCGGCGAGGTGCTGGCCCACTGCGAGGCGGAACACCCGGGCGAGCCGGGCGGGGAGACCACCGAGGTGCAGGTCGGCGCCGACGCCCTCCTGGTGCTCACCGGCCGCCGGCTGCCCGCCGCCGACCAGCGCGTCCTCACCGCCTTCGCCGCGCACGTCGCCGCCGCGCTGGAGCGCGACCGGCTGGCCGTCGTCGCCGCCGAGGTCGAGCCGATCAAGGCCGCCGACCGGATGCGCACCGCCCTGCTCGCCGCCGTCAGCCACGACCTGCGCACCCCGCTGGCCGCCGCGCTCGCCTCGGTCGGCTCGCTGCGCAGCCCCGACGTCGAGTTCTCGCCCGAGGACCAGGCCGAACTCCTCGCCACCGCCGACGAATCGCTGGTCAAGCTCACCCGCCTGGTCGACAACCTGCTCGACATGAGCCGCCTCCAGGCCGGCGCGCTCACCCTGCACCTCACCGAGATCCACCTCGACGAGATCCTGCCCCGGGCGCTGGACAGCCTCACCGACCCGTACGCGCCCGTTCAGCCGCTCGACCTGGACACTGCGCCCGCGGTCCTGGCCGACCCGCCGCTGCTGGAACGCGTCCTCGCCAACGTGATCACCAACGCGCTGCGCCACAACGCGCCCGGCGCGCCCGTCCTGGTGACCGCCAGCCACCACGCCGACCAGGTCGAGGTCCGCGTGATCGACCGCGGCCCCGGCATCGCCCCCGAGGACCGCGACCGGGTGTTCCTGCCGTTCCAGCGCCTCGGCGACACCGACAACACGACCGGCGTCGGCCTCGGCCTCGCCCTCTCGCGCGGCCTCGCCGAAGCCATGGGCGGCAGCCTGGAGGTCGAGGACACCCCCGGCGGCGGCACCACGATGCTGCTCACCCTGCCCGCAGCCGCCACTCGGGAGGAGCCAGAACATGAGTGAGCGAAGCATGGGGGTCCCCCCGGCCGGAGGCTGGGGGAGAATCATCAAGAGGTGCGTGTTTCGCGAAGCGACCGCCGAGCGAAGCGAGGTGGCCGCATGAGTGAGATCCTGATCGTCGACGACGAACCCGCTCTACTGCGGACCCTGAGGATCAACCTCAGCGCCCGCCACTACGCCGTCCGGACGGCCGCCAGCGGCGGCGAGGCATTAGACCGTGCCGCCCACACCAGCCCGGACGCCGTCCTGCTCGACCTCGGCCTGCCGGACCTCGACGGCATGGACGTCCTGCGCGGCCTGCGCAGCCACAGCACGATGCCGATCATCGTGCTCTCCGGCCGCACCGGCGCCACCGACAAGGTGGACGCCCTCGACGCCGGAGCCGACGACTACCTCACCAAGCCCTTCCAGATGGAGGAGCTGCTGGCCCGGCTGCGCGCGGTGCTGCGTCGGCCCCTGGGCGGTGTCCCGCTGCTCCAGCCGATGATCGGCGACCACACCGTGGACCTCGCCGCCACCACCGTCACCGGCCCGTCCGGCCCGGTGCGGCTCACCCCGACGGAGTGGCGCATCCTCGCCCTGCTGCTCGCCAACCCGGGCCGGCTCGTGCCCGGACGGCAGATCCTGCGCGAGGTGTGGGGCCCGGCCCAGGAGGAACGCGGCAACTACCTGCGGGTCTACCTGGCCGGGCTGCGCCGCAAACTGGAGCGGGACCCGGCCCGGCCGCGGCACCTGATCACCGAACCGGGCATCGGCTACCGCTACGAGCCCTGACGGGACGGCCGCGCCGTCAAAGGCCCGTCAAGAGGCGATCGTTCAGCGACAGGAGAGCGTCAAGGCCGGTCGGAACGGGTCCTTCGCGGGCGTAGCGTCAGTGCTGTCCGAGCGGGGCGCCGGCTCCAATGTGGGGGAGGCCGGGACCCGCTCCCGCCGCCGCAAGGCGGCCAGCAGGTGGGGGAGGGGCGCGCGACTGTCCATCGCGCGCCCCTACGCCTTTCCGGTCCCGGGTGCGGCTCAGGTCCCGGGCGCGGCTCAGCCGCCGCCCGCGCTCCCCGACTGCCGCGGCAGCGCCAGCGCCACGGTGTCCGCGAACTCCCGTACGGCGCTGGTCCGGCTGACCACCCGCCCGCTGTGCACCACCAGCCGGCTGTGCCCGCCCGCGAGCGCCCCGGCCAGGCTGTCCCCGCGCACCGCGAGCAACTCCGCCGGGAACCCGGCGTCCACCCGCACCGGCGGCAGCCCGAGCGCCGCCCGGGCCCGGTTCGCCACCGCGTCGTACGCCTCGTCCGGGCCCAGCGCCCCGCTCGCCGCCAGCAGGTACGCGGCCTCCAGCGGATCCGCCCGCCCGACCGGGTTCGCCTGGTCCCGCAGCGTGCCGCTGCCCGCCGACAGCGCTACCCGAGCCTCCGTCAACTCCCTGAGCAGGCCTGGCCGCAGGCCCGTCGGCGGACCTTCGAGCCCCGAGCAGCCGCCGTTCTGCGGCAGGCACACCACCCGCACCCCGGCGGTGGCCAGCACCGTCGCCGCGCCGCGGGCCAGCGACCCGCACGGGCCGAGCGTCACGCGCGGCTGCAGCGGGGCCAATGC
Organism: Kitasatospora sp. NPDC093558; assembly: GCF_040683475.1. Lineage (NCBI taxonomy): Bacteria > Bacillati > Actinomycetota > Actinomycetes > Kitasatosporales > Streptomycetaceae > Kitasatospora > Kitasatospora sp. NPDC093558. The sequence goes on from NZ_JBFBDY010000179.1 coordinate 4,168, forward strand.
ACTGACCAGCCGGGCGAGTTGGGCCGGATCGGCGGCGCTGGTGTGGAGGTCCACCGGGCAGTCCGCCTCACGCGCCGCCTCCAGCAGCACCTGCACGTACCCGGCCGGGTCCGGGTCCAGCTCCGGGCAGCCGCCGGCCGCCGTGGCACCCAGCTTGAGCGCGTCGCGCAGCTGCGCCCGCCCGTCCGCCCCGGCCCGGCCGGTGAGCAGCCGGGGCATGGCCACCGCCTGGAGCTCGGCCAGCCCGCGCAGCGCCTGCCGGGCGGTGAGCACCGCCTCCAGCCGGCCCAGCCCGTGCACGTCGCCGATCCGGACGTGGGTGCGCTGGGCGGTGGCGCCGTAGCCGAGCGACGTGAGCGCGGCCTCGGTGATCCGCCGGGTGAGGTCGGCGGGCGTCTCGGGCGGCGGGGTGGGCAGTGCGGCCGAGAAGGCGACGTCGTAGTGGGCGTGCGCCTCGACCGGGGCGGGCAGCAGCAGGTAGCCCTTGAGGTCGATCCGGGCGCCGGTGGTGACGGTGGGCGCGCCCGGCATGGCGGGCAGCGGGCCGAGGCTGCCGACGGTGCCGACGGCCTGGATCCGGTCGCCGCTGATCCGGACGTCCACCACCCGCCCGTCGGCCAGCCGGGCGCCGGTGAGCAGGAGGACCGGGCCGTGCCCGAGCGGGTTCGCCGCCGGGCCGGGCCCCTGGTGCGGCCCGTCGGCGGCTGCGCTGTCCATCGCCGGCTCCTTCTCGCGCTGGCCCGTCGGGTGGCAGGCCGTCCCGATCAATGAGGGTCGAGCCTATGGGGCCGGGGGGCGGGGCGCCGGGAGGCGGGCAATAGTCGTATCGGGTCGGGCCGCGGGCCTCGCAGGCCGCTCGAACGCGGTGCCTTGGATCGCTCGTCCGTGCACCGCGCCCACCTGCGGTCTTCGCGGCCGGATACGGATTTCACCTCTGGGCGCGGAACGTGTAATCTCTTCCTCGTTCGCCCCTATAGCTCAGTCGGTAGAGCGTCTCCATGGTAAGGAGAAGGTCTGCGGTTCGATTCCGCATGGGGGCTCTGGTGAAAAGCAGTCAGCTTCGGCTGTGCTGCGGATCACTGTGGCGGTGTAGCTCAGTTGGTAGAGCAAGCGGCTCATAATCGCTGTGTCACCGGTTCAAGTCCGGTCACCGCTACCCCGCGTAGTCGGTCGGGAGATCGCACTCCCGGTCGGCTACTCTTGTTGTGTTCTTATTCGTTGTCCAAGGAAGGCACTCCCGTGGCTGCCACCGACGTCCGCCCGAAGATCACGCTGGCCTGCGTGGAGTGCAAGGAGCGGAACTACATCACCAAGAAGAACCGGCGTAACGACCCGGACCGTCTTGAGATGAAGAAGCACTGCCCCCGCTGCAACTCGCACACCGCGCACCGCGAGACCCGCTGACCCTCAAGCAGGGCACCGGGCCTGTGTGAATTCAGGTCTACGACTCCGGGCCGCATCCCTCACTGGGTTGCGGCCCGGAGTTTTTTCGTACCCACCTTCGCACACGCCGCCGTACCCACCTTCGTACCCACCGCTTCGTATCCACCGCGTCCTCGAGGAGCTGCTGCCATGGCGCTCGATCCCTCCTTCATCGGGCGGACCTATCCGCCGACCGAGCCCTACGAGGTCGGTCGCGAGAAGATCCGTGAGTTCGCCGTCGCCGTCGGTGACCACAACCCGGCCTACACCGACCCCGAGGCGGCCAAGGCGCTCGGCCACCCCGACGTGATCGCGCCGCCGACCTTCCCGTTCCTGATCACCTACCGGGCCGCGGCCCAGGTGGTCGAGGACCCGGAGCTGGGCCTGGACTTCACCCGGGTGGTGCACGGCGACCAGAAGTTCGCCTACACCCGCCCGGTGCGGGCCGGCGACCGCCTGTCGGTCGACGTGACCATCGACAACATCAAGTCGCTCGCGGGCAACGACGTGCTCACCGTCCGCGGCGAGGTGACGGACGCGACCGGCGAGCACGTGGTGACGTCGGTCATGACCCTGGTGGCCCGGGCCGCCGACGAGACGGGGGAGTGAGCCCGATGGCGATCAGCTTCGACGAGGTCGAGGTCGGCACCGAGCTGCCGGCGCAGTCCTTCCCCGTGACGCGCGACACCCTGGTGCGGTACGCGGGCGCCTCCGGCGACTTCAACCCGATCCACTGGAACGAGAAGTTCGCCCTGGAGGTCGGCCTGCCCGACGTCATCGCCCACGGCATGTTCACCATGGCCGAGGCGATCCGCGTGGTCACCGACTGGGTCGGCGACCCGGCGGCCGTGGTCGAGTACGGCGTCCGCTTCACCCGCCCGGTGCCCGTCCCGAACGACGGCGTCGGCTCGGTGATCGAGGTTGCCGGCAAGGTGGCCAAGCTCCTCGACGACCGCAAGGTCCAGGTCGACCTGGTCGCCACCTTCGGCGGCCAGAAGGTCCTCGGCATGTCCCGGGCCGTCGTCCGCCTGGCCTAGCGGCGCTACGGGGTGGAAGGGGTGCCGAGCGGCACTCCTTCCACCCGTACGCTGGGGGGCGTGCTGGTAGAAAACGACGCCCCCCTTGCCCCGCTGACCACGCTCCGGCTCGGCGGCCCGGCCCGCAGGCTGGTCACCGCGCACACCGACGACGAGGTCGTCGCCGCCGTCCGCGAGGCCGACGCGGCGGGCGAGCCGCTGCTGGTGATCGGCGGCGGCTCGAACCTGGTGATCGGCGACGCCGGTTTCCCCGGCACGGTGCTGCGGATCGCCACCACCGGCTTCGCGCTGGACGGGACGGTCCTGGAGCTGGCGGCCGGCGAGGTGTGGGCCGACGCGGTGACCACGGCGGTGCTGGAGCACGGGCTGGCCGGCATCGAGTTCCTGGCCGGCATCCCCGGCTCGGCCGGCGCCACGCCGGTGCAGAACGTCGGCGCGTACGGCCAGGAGGTCGCGCAGACGATCACCGAGGTCGTCGCGTACGACCGCACGGCGGGCGAGGTCGTCACGCTGAGCAATGCCGAGTGCGTGTTCTCCTACCGGCACAGTCGCTTCAAGGCGGAGCCGGACCGCTACGTCGTGCTGCGGGTGCGCTTCGGCCTCGCCGACCACGACGGACTCTCCAGCCCGGTCAAGTACGCCGAGGTCGCGAAGCACTTCGGCGTCGAGCAGGGCGAGCGGGTCGGCCTGGGGAGCGCCTGGAACGCCGTGCTGATGCTGCGCGCCGGCAAGGGCATGGTGCTGGACCCGGCGGACCACGACACCTGGTCGGCCGGCTCCTTCTTCACCAACCCGGTGCTCACGGCCGCGCAGTACGAGTCCTTCCGCACCCGCCCGGGCACCGAGAACGCCCCCGCCTACCCGGCGCCGGAGGGCTGCACCAAGACCTCGGCCGCGTGGCTGATCGACAAGGCGGGCTTCGGCAAGGGCTACGGCAGCGGCCCGGCCACGCTCTCCACCAAGCACACCCTGGCCCTGACCAACCGCGGCTCGGCCACCGCCGAGGACCTGCTCGCACTCGCCCGGGAGATCCGGGACGGCGTGCGGGCGGCCTTCGGGGTGGAGCTCGTCAACGAGCCGGTGATGGTCGGGGTGCAGCTCTAGGACAGGCCCTGGGCTCCCGCCGGGCCGTGCCCGTCGGCGAGCCAGGCGTCGATGTCCGCGAGGAGCTCCTTGCGGACGGCCTCCGGCGCGCACGAGCCGCGCACGGACTGGCGGGCCAGCTCGGCGAGTTCGGCGTCGCTGAAGCCCAGCACGTCGCGGGCGAGCTCGTACTGGTCGGCCAGCCGGCTGCCGAACAGCAGCGGGTCGTCCGCGCCGAGGGCCAGCGGCACCCCGGCGTCGAAGAGCTTGCGCAGCGGGACCTCCTCCGGGTGCTCGTAGACGCCGAGCGAGACGTTGGACGACGGGCAGACCTCGCAGGTGATCTGCCGGGCGGCCAGCCGCTCCATCAGCCGCGGGTCTTCGGCCGCCCGCACGCCGTGGCCGATCCGGCCCGCGCCCAGGTCGTCCAGGCAGTCCCGGACGGACTCCGGGCCGGCCAGCTCGCCGCCGTGCGGGGCGGCCAGCAGCCCGCCCCTGCGGGCGATCGCGAAGGCCCGGTCGAAGTCCCGGGCGAGGCCGCGGCGCTCGTCGTTGGAGAGGCCGAAGCCGACCACACCGCGGTCGGTATAGCGGACGGCGAGCCGGGCCAGCGTCCGGGCATCCATGGGGGACTTCATCCGGTTCGCCGCGACCAGGACCCGGATGTGCACGCCGGTGGCCTCGGCGGCCTGTTCGACGGCGTCGAGGATCAGTTCCAGCGCGGGGATCAGCCCGCCGAGCCGGGGGGCGTACGAGGTCGGGTCGACCTGGATCTCCAGCCAGCGGGAGCCGTCCCGCTGCTCGTCCTGCGCGGTCTCCAGGACGAGGCGGCGGATGTCGTCCTCGTCGCGGAGCACCGAGCGCGCGGTGTCGTAGAGGCGCTGGAAGCGGAACCAGCCGCGTTCGTCGGTCGCCCGCAGCTTGGGCGGCTCGCCGGAGCTGAGCGCCTCCGGCAGCCGGACGCCGTGCTTGTCGGCCAGCTCCAGCAGGGTGGCGGGCCGCATCGAGCCGGTGAAGTGCAGGTGCAGGTGGGCCTTCGGGAGGCCCCTGACGTCTCGCGGATTCAACAGGCGTTCCATTTGCCGATACTGCCCTATCGGGCCCCCGAACGGGAACCGCCCTCCCTTCATCCCCCGATGGGGTGAAAGGAGGGCGGTTCCCGGGTGAAACCGGTATGTCGGATTGACGACGGACGCCAGGCGGACGTCAGCCGGACGTCAGGCGCGGGCCTCGCCGAGCAGCTTCTGGATCCGGCCGATGCCCTCGACCAGGTCGGCGTCGCCGAGCGCGTAGGAGAAGCGCAGGTAGCCGGGGGTGCCGAAGGCCTCGCCCGGGACGGCGGCGACCTCGGCCTCGTCCAGGATCAGGCTCGCCAGCTCGCTGGAGGTCTGCGGGCGCTTGCCGCGGATCTCCTTGCCCAGGACGCCCTTGACGGACGGGTAGGCGTAGAACGCGCCCTCGGGCTCGGGGCAGATGACGCCGTCGATCTCGTTGAGCATCTTGACGATGGTCTGGCGGCGGCGGTCGAAGGCGGTGCGCATCTCGTGCACGGCGGAGAGGTCGCCGCTGACGGCGGCGATCGCGGCGCGCTGGGCGACGTTGGAGACGTTCGAGGTGGCGTGCGACTGCAGGTTGGTCGCGGCCTTGATGACGTCCTTGGGGCCGACCACCCAGCCCACCCGCCAGCCCGTCATCGCGTAGGTCTTGGCGACGCCGTTGACCACGATGCACTTGTCGGCCAGCTCGGGCAGCAGGGCCGGCAGCGAGGTGAAGGTGGCGTCACCGTAGACGAGGTGCTCGTAGATCTCGTCGGTGAGCACCCACAGGCCGTGCTCCAGCGCCCAGCGGCCGATCGCCTCGGCCTCGTCCCGGGTGTACACCGCGCCGGTCGGGTTGGACGGCGAGACGAAGAGCACCACCTTGGTGTTCTCGGTGCGGGCGGCCTCCAGCTGCTCGACCGACACCTTGTAGCCGGTGGTCTCGTCCGAGACGACCTCCACCGGGACGCCGCCGGCGAGCTGGATCGACTCCGGGTAGGTGGTCCAGTACGGGGCCGGGACGATGACCTCGTCGCCCGGGTCGAGGATCGCCGCGAACGCCTCGTAGATCGCCTGCTTGCCGCCGTTGGTCACGAGCACCTGGGAGGCGTCCACCGCGTAGCCCGAGTCGCGCAGGGTCTTCGCGACGATCGCGTCCTTCAGCTCCGGCAGGCCGCCGGCCGGGGTGTAGCGGTGGTTCTTCGGGTCGCGGCAGGCCTCGACGGCCGCCTCGACGATGTAGTCCGGGGTGGGGAAGTCGGGCTCGCCGGCGCCGAAGCCGATCACCGGACGGCCGGCCGCCTTGAGGGCCTTGGCCTTGGCGTCCACGGCGAGGGTCGCGGACTCGGCGATCGCGCCGATCCGGGCGGAGACCCGGCGGTCGGCGGGGCGGATGGTGGGGTCGGGCTGCGGGGTGGAAGCGCTCATGCCTGCATCGTCGCAGAACCCGGACGGACCGGGCAGCGCGGTTTCACCATCCGTACGGGCCCGTCCGAATCGCGGCCGCCGATGATCGGACGGTGATCATGCGGGCATGCCGGACATAAGCCGGGCAACCGGTGCTCCGGCGAGAAGAGGTTCGACCAAACACCCCGGGACCACGTACACTCACTGCTCGACGGCCACCGAAAACAACCGGAGCTTTCACCGCATGTGCAGACAGCGGCGGGAGATGCGGTAGGTTGGTCGCTACCGGAGCCGCGAGGCCCCGTAGGGCAATAGCTCAATTGGTAGAGCACCGGTCTCCAAAACCGGCGGTTGGGGGTTCAAGTCCCTCTTGCCCTGCTGCTTGATCCGCATTCAGCCCGTTCGCTCCACAGAGCGAGCGGGCTTGATGCGGAGAGGGCACCGATCAGCACCGCTTTAGCCGGCTAGCACGTGCCCGACCGGGTGCGCAGGTGATGCTCGGCAGGACCCGGATTCAGGTGAGGACGAGTGACGGAGACCACGGGCTCCACCGCAACGCCTGAGAGCGGCAACCCCGAGGGTGCCGACGGCGCTGCCGAGACCACGCCTGCCGAGGGCGAAGAGCTCTCGCGCCGCGACCGCAAGCGCGCCAAGCGTGCGGGCGACAAGTCCGGCAAGCGGGCGAAGAAGGGCCTGTTCGCCAGGATCGGCCTGTTCTACCGCCAGATCATCGCCGAGCTGCGCAAGGTCGTCTGGCCCACCCGCGGCGAGCTCACCAGCTACACCACGGTCGTGGTCACCTTCGTCGTGGTCATGATGGCCCTGGTGGCCGGTCTGGACTACGGCTTCTCCAAGCTCAGCCTGCTGGTGTTCGGCTGACCGAGCCGTCCACCCCCAAAAAAGCTTCCCGACCCGGGCCGATCCTTCGGCCCGGGTCGAGCCGTCTGCGCCGCACGTACACGGCCGCTACCGTTGACTCGGTACTGTTGAAGTCTCCGGACATCCACCTGGCGCCCGCGCGAGCGGGGCGCGCGGGCGGCCGTAGCGGAGCGCGCCACCTTCACCATCTCCAGGAAAGAAGCAGCCACCGTGTCTGAGTCCCCCCTGTACGACGCCGACGAGACCGTCCGCGAGGCGGATGTCGCCGCCGAGCTGGACGCGGCCGAGCTGGCTGACGACACCGAGTCCGCCGAGCAGATCGTGGACGCCGTCGACGGCGACGAGGACGAGGTCGAGGCGTTCGACGAGGCCGAGGCCGGCGAGCCCGCCGAGGAGGCCGCGCTGCACGTGGAGACCGTCGAGGAGCCCGCCGCCGACGAGACCGCCGAGGTCGAGGAGGCCGAGGAAGAGGCCGTCGAGGTCGACCCGGTCGCCAAGTTCCGCGAGGACCTGCGCTTCATGCCCGGCGAGTGGTACGTGATCCACACCTACGCCGGCTACGAGAACCGGGTGAAGCAGAACCTGGAGCAGCGCGCCGTCTCGCTGAACGTCGAGGAGTACATCTTCCAGGCCGAGGTGCCGCAGGAGGAGGTCGTCCAGATCAAGAACGGCGACCGCAAGACCATCCGCCAGAACAAGCTCCCCGGCTACGTCCTGGTGCGCATGGACCTCACCCCCGAGTCCTGGGGCGTCGTGCGCAACACCCCCGGCGTCACCGGCTTCGTGGGCAACGCCTACGACCCGTACCCGCTGACGCTGGACGAGGTCGTCAAGATGCTCGCCCCGGACGTCGAGCGCCAGGCGGCCAAGGAGGCCGGCAAGCCCTCGCCGGTCAAGCCGAGCGAGATCCAGGTCCTGGACTTCGAGGTCGGCGACTCGGTCACCGTCACCGACGGCCCGTTCGCGACCCTCCAGGCGACCATCAACGAGATCAACCCCGACTCGAAGAAGGTCAAGGGCCTCGTCGAGATCTTCGGCCGGGAGACCCCGGTCGAGCTGTCCTTCGACCAGATCCAGAAGAACTAGTCGTACGGTCTTCGGATTCGGGGCGGGGCCGAC
>NZ_JBFBDY010000180.1:0-12090 GCF_040683475.1 Kitasatospora sp. NPDC093558
CCGTCTTGCCCGCCACGAGCGCCCCGGCCGCCCGCAGCCGGTCCACCACGACGGCCTGCGGCCCGGCGAGCACGCCCGGCGGCAGCGCCGAACCGGCGTGCGTGGGCAGGCCGTCCACGTGGATGATGTCCTTGATCCCGACCGCCACCCCGTACAACGGCGGCCGGTCGGCCGGCTCCCCGTACCTCGCGGCCAGCGCGCGGGCCTCCCCGTGCAGCCGGTGGTGGCGCCCCGGCTCGGGGACGAAGGCGTGGATCAGCGGGTCGATCTGCTCGACGCGGGCGCAGAGCCGCTCGACGTGCTCGGTCAACGGCGGCTCGCCGCCGCGCAGTTCGGCGGCCTCGCGGGTCAGCGACCGGGGCCGGACAAGGGGTTCCTCCATGCCGATCACGGTAGCCCGCGCGACGGGCGCTACTGGTGCTCGGCGCCCAGGTACGGCGACTCGCGCAGGTAGTACGCCCCGCAGGTGTGGCAGCAGAGTTCGGGGGTCTTGCCCCAGTCGACCGCCTCACGGACCGGCGCCCGTGCCTCCAGCTCCCGGCCGCACATCGCGACCTGCTCGGTGCCCCGGACCATGTGCCACAGCCGCACCCCGTCCGGCGGACCGCCGGCGCCGTACTCGGCTCGCATCTGGTGCATCATGCCCCCATCGTCCGGCCGCCCGAACCGCCCGGCAACCGGGGCGGACGGGGGCCGGAGCACGGGCCGCGCCAAGCCTCCTTCGGCATCGATCAAATTTGGACACCCCCTGGTCGAGAACAGGCCACCACCGACCGGTATGGTTCGCGGGCGCGACCACCGCCGACGCCCCGCCGTCGCTGCCCCAAGTCGCCGGACAACAGACACAATTCCCCCGAAGCTGGAGCATCTGACCGTGCGCTCTTCCCGCCTCCTGGCCGCGTCCACCCTGGTGGCGCTCTCGCTCGGCGCCACGGTCGGCGCCGCCACCGCGAGCGCCGTCGGCGTCACGCCGACCCCGACCACGCCGGGCACCCCCACCGCCACGACCGCGCCGGGCACCCCCACCCCCACGGGCGCGCCGACCGCCAAGCCGAGCGGCCTTCCCGTCCCGGCGCCGACCAACAACGACTGCCACGGCGGCGTCTACCAGAGCCCGCTGCTCAAGGTCACCGCCACCGGCCTGTACGGCACCACGCTGGTCAAGGGCGGCCCGGCCGCCGAGATGACCCTGACCTGGGAGAACGCCAGCGGCGTCGACCTGCCGGTCGTCCACCACGCGCTCTACCTCACCGACGAGATGCAGGAGCGCCCGGTCGACTGGAGCCCGGAGTTCTTCACCATCCAGCTGAAGACCGCCGACGGCTGGAAGCAGCTGAACGACAAGGACCGCGTCCTGCAGATGCAGGACTTCAAGCTGGCCAAGGGCGAGAAGTTCACCGTCCAGCTGCGGATCGCCGTCAACGCCAAGGCCCCGGCCGGCAAGTACGGCGGCAACTACGAGGCCGGGTCGGACGCGTTCGACAACGACAAGGTCCCCACCCCGGCCAACGACAAGCCGAACGCCTGCACCCAGTTCCTCGCCGACCACGTGGGCAACTTCCAGGTCGCCGAGCCGGGTTCGGGCGCCACCACCCCGGCCGCGACCACCGCGTCGCCGTCCGCCCCGGCCGCCGTCTCCGCGTCGCCGTCCGCCTCGGCCTCCGCGGGCCCGCACCTGGCCGAGACCGGTGCCTCGTCCAACACGCTGCCGATCGCCCTCGGCGGTGCCGCGGTGCTCGCCGCGGGCGCCGGCACCCTGTTCTTCCTGCGCCGTCGCAAGGCCGGCGCGAACAGCTGAATTCCCGCCCTCGATGAGACTGGCCGGGGGGCGGGGACAACCGTTCCCGCCCCCCGGTGGTCTTCCCAGCCGGAGAGCGACACCCGACCCCACCGCTGGAGCCATGACCATGCGTTCCCCCCGGCTGCCCGCCGCCTGCGCCCTGCTCGTGCTCACCGCCGGCACGGTGGCCGCCGGCGCCGCCCCGGCCCTCGCCGACGCCGCCCCCACGACCTCGGCGAGCCCGACCGCCCCGGCGACCGGGGAGCCGACCGCGCCCGCCACCACGCCGGCGGCGACGCCCACCGCGACCGGCACGCCCACCGCCGCCGCGACCCCGGCGGCCACCGGCTCGCCCTGGCCGTCCGACTGCCCCGAGGGCCCGATGGCCTCCCCGGTGCCGGCCACCGCCACCGGCCCGGCGGGCGGCGCCGTGGTGACCGGCGGAGCGCCCGGCGAACTGTCGGTGACCTTCGACAACACCAGCAGCGCGACGGTCCACGAGCTGGCCACCACCTTCACGCTGACCGGCAAGGACGGCGCGGCCACCGGGCTCGACGTCAAGCTGCACGCGCCCGGCGGCGACTGGAAGCCGCTCACGGGGACGAACGCCGGCACCTACCAGGTCGAGCGGGGCCGGAAGCTGACCCTCCAGGTGCGGGTGACGGCCGCGGCGGGCGCGGCGCTCGGGGAGTACCGCTTCGCGTTCGCGGCCAAGTCCGAAGTGCTGCCGAGCGGTTCGGCCCCAGCGAAGAAGTACACCTGCCCCCAGCTGACCGCGAGCGCCGGCGGCACCTTCACGGTGACCGACCACGCCCCGGCGACCACCTCCGCCACGTCCGCCCCGGCCACCCCCGCCCCCGCCGTGAGCCCGACCCGCACGCCCGCCCAGCTCGCCGACACCGGCGGCGGCACCAACTCCACCCCCATCGCGGTCACCGGCGCCGCCACCATCGCCCTGGGCGCGGCCCTGCTCCTGCTCACCCGCCGCCGCGAGACCGCGACAGAAGAAGACTGACCCGCAGCCGGTCAGTCCACGGCGCCGGCCCCCACGGGGACGCCGGGCTCCCCGAGGCGCAGGGCGAGCACCACCATCTCGGTGCGGTTGACGGCTCCGGTCTTGTCCCGGATGCGCCGGATGTAGGTGTCGACGGTGTGCTTGCTCAGGCCCAGCCGCCGGGCGATCGCGTGGTACGTCGCGCCGCCGGGGAGTTCGGCGAGGATCTCGCGCTCCCGGTGGCTCAGGGCCGATGCGGAGTCGGTGCTCACGACCATGCCAGGCCTCCCCTGGGTTCCCGACGAGGCCTGGTGGACCCCGTCTCACGGAGCAAGCATCCGTGCCCGCACCGCGCGTCTCCAGGCCGTCCGCACCTCACCAAGCTGACAGACAGCAAGGCGAGGGGCGGACGGAACGCCCCCAACCGGGATGATCCGGACAGCCGGGACCATCCGGATGGCCGGGACCGGCGGTGCTCAGCCGGTCCGCAGGGCCGGCGCCTCGATCCGGCAGACGGCCGTCGACGGCTCCCGCAGGAAGTGCGCGATCTGCTCGGCGTACCCGGCCAGCTTCCGCCGTTCGTGCTCGGGCAGGTGGGTCAGCAGGTGGGCGTCCATGCGCGCGACGAGGTCCGGGTCGCTGCCGAGGGCCCGGAACAGGGTGCGGTACAGGCCGGCCAGGCACGCGTCGACGGCGTTGCGCCGCTCGCTGCCCTCCGCGGTCTCCGGCCGGGTGGTCAGCGAGCCGGGCCGCCGGAGCCGGTGGTACAGCGGCCGCGGCACGTAGCCGATCTCGCCGAGCGCGTGCGACACCGCGATGATCAGCCCGTCGTACGAGAAGCGGAACCCGCCGTAGTAACCGCCGAGCCGGCGCAGGAAGTCGGCGCGGTAGAGCCCGTGGTGGTTGCAGGGCATGTAGTAGTCCTCGCTCGCCGGGCGGGCCAGCCGGGCCGAGGCGTCCTCCAGGTAGGAACCGCGCGGCGAACCGTCCCGGTAGTGGCGGCCCCCCGCGTAGTGGACCGTCTGGGCGGACACGGCCAGGCCGGCACCGCTGCGGCGCAGCTCCGCGAGCAGCGCCTCGACCCGCCCGGGCTCGCTCCAGTCGTCGGCGTCCTGGATCAGCAGGTAGTCCGCGGCACCGGAGTACAGCGCCGCCGAGATGCCGAAGTACACGCCGTTGTTGTCCGGGAAGTCCACCCGCCACAGCCGGGGATCGGTCAGGTCGGCCAGCAGCGGCCAGGGCGGGCTCGGGTCGGCGTCGTTGATCACGACCACCCGGACGTTGCGGTGGGTCTGCGCGAGGACGCTGTCGACCGCCCTGCGCAGGTAGTCCGGGCAGCCGAAGTAGGGGATCGGCACCAGGACCGGCGGGCCGTCCATCTCGTGGGCCACTGTTCTGTTCTCTCCTTCCGCACCGTGCCGGTGCCGGCGGAATCCGGGATGACGGGACCTTTGACGGGACCGACGCGGACCTTTGACGGGATCGTGCGCGCGCCCGGGCCTTCAGGGGCCGCAGCCGACGGCCCGGTCCGCCAGCGCGGTGAGCCACTCGGCCACCTCCTGCTGCTCGCGCTCCGCCGCCTGCCGCCAGACCTCCCAGCGGTCCGGGGCGACCTCCAGGCTGAGCCGGGCCGGACGCTCGGCCGGCGCGGCGGCGCCGGCCCTCCCGGCCCGCAGCCGGCGCCGCAGTTCGGCCTTCGACCAGCCGTGCTCGACGGCCTGGTCGAGCCAGCGGTCCTGCTGCTCCGGCGGCAGCGCGGCGACCTCCTGGTGGTGCTGGAAGCTGAGCTCCGGCCGGCGCCGGGACGGCGCGAACTTGCGGGCCACCCAGGCGTAGTTGCGCAGCGTCTGGTAGTCGAGCGCGGTGCTCTCGATCGCCGTCCGGTAGCGCTGGGGGTAGCTCGCGCTGCCGAAGACCAGCCAATCCCCGGCCCACCAGGCGGAGGAGTCCAGGACGGCCAGCAGTTGCCGGCCGACCCGGAGCCAGTCGCCCAGCGGCAGGTCGTGGGGGAGGTGCAGGCAGGTGCGCTGGGGGCGGGTACGGCCGTCCAGCCCCAGCCGGGCGGCGGCGGGGGCCGGGGCCGGGCCGGCGGCCCTGGGGGTGGAGCCAGCCGGGCGCCGCCCGGAGGGGGCGGCCGTTCGGTGCACAGGTGACATGGCGGGTTCCAGGGGTCGGCGGGTTCCGGGGGCGGGCCGGTCGGCGGAAAGGGGCGCTACCGCGCGCTCGGCACGCGTCCCGCGAACCGCGTGCGGGTCTCGGTCACCATCGGCTTGCCGCTGGTGGTGACGGGCAGTTCGCCCGCCGGCACCAGCTCGACGTGGTGGACGTAGAGCTCCAGTTCGGCGGCCAGCCGGGAGCGGATCTCGCGGACCAGCGTGTCGGTGGCCCGGACGTCGTCGGCGGCGGGGCCGGCGCGCAGCTCGGCGACCAGGCAGACCCGCGGCCCGCCGGGGGCGTCCAGGGTGAAGGCGACGCAGCGGCCGGGACGCAGGCCGGGGATGCCGGCGCAGACGGCGCGGATGTCCGAGGCGTGGACGTTGCGTCCGTTCTGGACCACGGTGTCGTCGGCACGGCCCAGCACGAACAGGTGGCCCCGGTGGACGAAGCCCAGGTCGCCGGTGGGGTACCAGCGGCCGGGCCCGGTGCCGGTGTCCGGCCGGGCGGGCCAGTAGCCGGAGAAGAGCTGCGGCCCGCTGATCCAGACCGGGCCGACCCGCCCGGCGTCGGGGCGGCCGTGCGGATCATGCGGATCGTGCTGATCGTGCGGATCGTCCGGCGGTCCGATCGACACCCGGGTGCCGGGCAGCGGCGGGCCGGAGGAGAGCAGGACGGACGTCGGGCCGGTGGCGGGAGCCGGTTCGGCCGGCCGGGGCCGCACCCGGCCGGCGCGCAGCGCGTCGCGGTCGACGGCCAGCCGGACCGGTGGCTGCCGCGGGGTGCTGGCGGTCACCGTGAGGGTCGCCTCCGCCATCCCGTAGGACGGGCAGAAGGCGTCGGCCCGGAAGCCCGCCGCGCGGAAGTGCGCGGTGAACCGGTCCGCGGTGTCGGCCCGGACCACCTCGCCCGCGTTGCGGGCCACCCGCCAGGCGGACAGGTCCAGCTCCCCGGTCTGCCCGGCCGGGACCCTGCGGACGCAGAGCCCGTACGCGAAGTCCGGCGCGCTGGAGAGCGTCCCGCGCGCCGCCGTGATCGCCCGCAGCCACGACACCGGTGTCCGGGCGAACTCGCGGGGGCTCATCAGCACCGACGCGTAGCCGCTGAACAGGGGCCGCAGCACGCCGGTGACCAGGCCCATGTCGTGGTGCAGCGGCACCCAGGTGACGGCGGTGTCGCGCGGGCTCTCGCCGTAGGCCGCGGCGGCCTGGGCGCAACTCGCGGCGATCGCCCGGTGGGTGAGCACGGCGCCCTTGGGCGTGCCGGTCGAGCCGGAGGTGTACTGCAGCAGGGCGATGCCGTCCGCGGCGCGTCGGTGCGGGCCGGGAGCCGGCGCGTCGTCGCCGGCGATCAGCTCGTCCCAGCCGACGGCGCGCCCGGCGGGTCCACCGCGGCCGATCACCAGCGCCGGCCGACAGTCCGCGACGATCCCGCGCAGCCGGGCCGCCGTGGCGGGCGTCGGATCGTCCGTCGGCTCCGGCGCCGGCACCGCGATCAGGCCCGCCGCCAGGCAGGCGAGCAGGGCGGCCGTGAACGTGGCGTCGTTGGGCAGCGCGAGGACGACCCGCTCGCCGGGCTCGCGGACCCGGGCGGCGAGCGCCGCCGCGGCCAGCTGCACCAGGGCGTCCAGCGCGGCGAAGTCGAGCACGTCGCGGACCGCCCCGTCGCGCCAGTGCGTCACCGCCGTCGCCCGGGGCCGCTGCCGGGCCGCCCGGCGCAGCCAGTCGTGGGCCGTGCCCGCGGCGGCCGGCGCGCCGGTCGTCACCCGGGCCGCCGGTCGCCCGGGGCGGCCACAGAGGCCACAGAGGCCAGGGAGGCCAGCGCGGCCCGCCGGATCTTGCCGCTCGCCGTCCGGGGCAGGGTGCCGCTGCGGTGCAGCACGACCCGGGGCACCGGCAGCCCGTGGGCCACGGCCGCCGTGCCGAGCGCCCCGGCCAGCGCGGAGTCCCGTTCGGGGGCGCGGGTCTCCACGTGGCAGACCGGTTCCGGTCCGTCGACCACGGCCACGTCGGTGACCCCCGGCAGTCCCCGGGCCAGGTGCTCCAGCAGGGCGAGGTGGGCGGCGCCCGTCGGGTCGGCCCGGCCGACGACGAAGAGGTGGCCCCCGTCGTCCAGGTAGCCGACGTCGCCGGTGCGCAGGACCTCGTCGCCGTCCCCGCTGTCGACCCTGCGCAGCCGGGCCGTGATCTCGCCCAGGCGGCCGGCGGCCACCGGCACGCCGTCCCGCTCGACGGACAGCCGGATCCCTGGCAGTGCCCGCCCGACCGAGCCGGGACGCGCCAGCCAGCCCGCGGTGTCGATCTCGGTCAGGATGCTCCGGGACGTGCCGTAGTACTCGTGCAGCACCGGTCCCAGCAGGCCGATCGCGGCCCGCTTCACCTCGGGCGGGCAGGCGGCCCCACCGTGGAAGACGGCGCGCAGCGGCCGGGCGGGCGCCCGCCCGGCGGTCACGAGGTCGACCAGCAGGTCGGGGCTGAGCATGGTGCTGGCCGCCTCGTGCCGGTCGGCCAGTTCGACGAACCGCTCGGGCGACCAGCCGCGTTGCACCACCACGGCGCTGCCCGCCTGCAGGGCGTACAGGGCGGGACCGAGCGTCCCCAGGTGGTAGGTCGGATTGGCCATCAGGTGCGGGCCCTGGTCGGGGCCGGCGGCATAGCGCTGCTCGACCGCGACGCCCCGGTACGGGCGCGGGGGCCGCACCCGGGGGACGGCCTGCGGTTCGCCGGTGGTGCCCGAGGTGACGAAGGCCAGGTAGCCGGCGGGAACGGGCGGGAACGAGGACGCCGGACCCGTCGCCGGCCGCGCGAGCGCGTCGTCGCCCGTCACCGGGCAGGGCAGCACCGGGGTGCCGGCGTCCGTGGACTCGTCCGTCACGTGCAGAACGACCCGCATGTCGGCCAGCAGGCGCGGGCCCGCGGCCGAGCGCAGCAGGCCCGCCTCGACCGGGAACAGTCCGTAGCCGTGGGCCAGCGCCGCCAGGGCGAGGGCGAAGAAGCGCGGGCCGGTGGGAATGTCGGTGGAGAGCACGCTGCCGTCCGCGACGCCGCGGCGGCGCAGGCCGAGGGCCAGGGCGTCGGCCCGCGCGGTCAGCTCGCCGAAGGTGCAGGCGTCGTCGCCCGCCACGACGGCGAGGCGCCCGGGATCGGCGGACGCGCTGCGCCAGGGGCTCCAGAGGTAGGGCCGCACGGGGTCATCCCTTCTCGGCGGTGGTGCCGGAGTGTGCCGGGCCGGACGCGAGTTCGGCCGCCAGGGCGGTGAAGCTCGCGGCCGAGAGCACCAGGGACACCTCGACCTCGGTGTCCAGCCGCTCTTCCAGCAGGTCGGCCAGCCACACCGCGGCGACCGAGTCGCCGCCGGCGCTGAAGAAGCTGTCGTCGGGCCGCGCCGAGGCGCCGAACACCTCGGCGACGGCCGCCAGCACGTGCGGCAGCACCGTGTCGGGGGGCAGGGGACTCATGGCAGGGCCTTTCGGGAGGCGGAGGTGGTCCGGTGCACGGCCGCGGCGTCCGCGACGACCCGGTCGACGATCGTGCGGGCCAGCGGCTCGCCGACGCGCCGCCCGTCGAAGAGCAGGTCGAGCAGGACGGTGTCGCGGTACTCGTCGCAGCGCAGGTGGAGGGCGGAGGAGTCCTGGAAGGTGATCCGGCGCAGCGGGTAGGCGTCGGCGGTGATCCGCAGCTCCCCGTCGGCCCGGACCGGCCGGTGGTCGCCGGGGAAGCTGCGCAGGTTGACGTACACGTCGCGGGCGAGCGGGGCGCCGCCGGCCTCCGCGCCCGGCGGGGAGTCGAGGAGCCCGGCCAGTTCCCCTGCCGTGAACTGCTGGTGGCGCAGGGCGTCGACCATCGCGTGGCCGACCTCGGCCACCACCTCGGGCAGCGCCGCCGCCGGGTCGGCGATCGCCAGCGGCGCCGGTCCGGCGAACATGCCCGCGACGTCGCGCTCGGCCGGGCGCCGGGAGTCCACCGAGGTCCACAGGCTCAGCCGCGGCTGCCCGGCCTCGCGGGCCAGCGCCCGGACGAACGAGCCGACGAGCCAGTGCATGACGGTGCACCGGGTGGCCCGGCAGTGTTCGCGCAGCGCCGCGACGGTGGCCGCGGGCAGCCGGGCGCCGACGCTGCCGTCGGCGGTGCGCCGGACGCCGTCCAACTCCCGCCAGCGGTGCCGGGCCGCGAACTCCAGCCGCCGGTGCCAGCTCGCCCTGGCCCGTTCCAGGTGCCGGGGGCCGTAGCCCTCGCGCTGGCGGCGGGCGGCCTCCGCGAACGAGGGCGCGGACGGCACCGCCGGCTCACCGGTGTCGCGCAGCGCGGCGTAGTCCTGCCAGACCTCGCGCGTGAACAGGTCGTGCGCCCGGCCGTCGAAGAAGAGGTTGCCGAAGGTCGCCAGGAAGGCGTGGTGGCCGGCGTCGTGGCGCAACAGCCGTAGCGTGAACGGGCGTTGGTCACCGGTGAGCGGTGTGATCACGTCGCGCGAGAGCACGGCGGCGGCGTAGTACGAGAACTGGTCGGCGGAGCTCGCCGTGACGGACCGGTGGAGCACGGGCCGGTCCGCCGGATCGACCGCGAGCACCTGCTGGGCGGTGGCCGCGCCGGGCGCCGGCACCGGGAGCATCCGCAGCGCGTCGTGCCGGGCCACGAAGAGCCGCACGGCCTCCTCGAAGAGCTCGGGGTCGAGCGGGCCGAGGATCCGGTACGAGAGCCGGACGTTGCGCGGCACGCGCGTGCTGCGCCTGGTGTTGGCGGCGTACCACTCCTGCTCGTAGGTGAGCGGGGCGGTCCGCGGGCCGGGGCCGGGGCCGGTCACAGCAGGCACAGGAACTCGCCCCCGTCCGCCCGGAGCGCGTCGGGCGTGCCGGACTGGACGATCCGGCCGTCCTGGACCACCACGACCTGGTCGGCCGCCTCCAGCACGGTGAGCCGGTGGGCGACCGCGACGACGGTGATGCCGCGGGCCAGCAGCCCGTGGAAGATCTCCTTCTCCAGGGCCGGGTCCAGGGCGCTGGTCGCCTCGTCCAGGATCAGCAGCCGCGGCCGGCGGGCCAGCGCGCGGGCCAGCACGATCCGCTGGCGCTGCCCGCCGGACAGGCCGTGCCCGCCGGGGCCCACCAGCGTGTCGTAGCCCATCGGCAGGGCGGCGATCTCCTCGTGGACGCGGGCCAGGCGGACCGCGTCGATCAGCTCCGGCTGGGTGATCTCGCCGGCGCCGAAGGCGATGTTGTCGCGGATCGTGCCGCTGAACAGGTGGGCGTTCTGGTTGACGTAGGCGATCTGGCGGCGGAAGGCGGGGCCGTCCAGCTCGGTGAGGTCGTGCCCGTCGACCCGCACGGTGCCGGAGGTCGGCCGGTGCAGGCCGGCGAGCAGCATGCCGAGCGTCGACTTGCCCGAACCGGAGCGGCCCAGCACCGCGACGAACTGGCCCGGCTCGATGCGCAGTCCGACATCGGAGAGCGTCGGACGGGCGGCACCGCGATGACGGAACGTCACGTCCGTCACCGTGACGCCCAGCGGGGTGCCGGCGTCGGCGGGCAGCAGCCGGCCGGCCGGCTCCGGCTCGGTGGACAGCACGTCGTCGAGGCGGACCAGCGCCGGTCGTACGGTGGCCAGTTGGGAGGCGGTGTCGAAGACGCTCTCCAGCGGGGCGAAGAGCGAGGCGGTCAGCGCCATGAAGGCCAGCGTCGCACCGGCGGAGTCCCGGCCGTCCAGCACCCGCCAGACGCCGACGACCAGCACCACCATGGGCGCGCAGTACTGGATCGCCCGCGCGGCGGCGGTCGTCGTGGCCAGGCTGCGCCGGGCGTGCAGGCGCTTGTTGACCTCCCCGACCAGCGCGTGCGACCAGCGCTCGGCCGCCAGCGCCTCGACGCCCGCGGACTTCAGGCTCGTCATGGACTCCAGCAGCTCGACGAGTTCGCCCTGGGACTGGGTCTGGCGCTCCAGCACCTCCTGGCTCAGCCGCGACTGGCGACGCCAGGTCAGCGCCATCACCCCGGTCTGCAGGGCGATCAGCGAGACGACCACGGCGGCCAGGACCGGGTTGGCCACGACGACGGCGACCAGGTAGACCAGGATCAGCAGGCCGTCGAAGGCGGCCGACACCGCGGTCATGCTGAGCACCTGGTTGAGCGTGCCGCTGGTGCGCACCCGCAGCGCCAGGTCGCCGGAGTTGTGCACGGTGAAGAAGTCGTAGGGCAGCGAGACCAGGTGCTCCAGCACGCCCCACGTCAGACCGCGTTCCATCGCCGCCTGCCGCCTGGTCAGCAGGAAGGACCGCAGGACCTGCAGGGCGAAGAAGAGGGCGCAGAGCAGGGCCAGGCCGGCCGTGGCGAGCCAGAGGGTGCCGGTCAGCCGGTCGGGGATCACCCGTTCGAGGATGACGCTGATGGCGGCCGGCAGCACGAACTCCAGCGCCATCAGGGCGCCCGAGGCGGCCAGGATGCCGCGCAGGTCACGGCCGCGCGGCAGCACGTGCCGCAGCAGCCGCCAGGGGCCGGCGTCCGCCGGGGCACCGGGCACGCGGGGGCGGGCCGGTGCCAGCGGCGCCTCGAACTCCAGCGCCACGCCGGTGAACGACTCGGCGACGGTCTCCGGGCTCAGCCGCCGACGGCCGAGGGCGGGGTCGACGACGTCGGTGTAGTCCTCGGTCGAGCGCTCCAGCACCACGAAGTGGCTGAAGTTCCAGAACAGGATGCTGCCCGCGGGCAGGTGCCGCAGGCCCGCCAGGTCGGTGCGCACGCCGCGCCCGCGCAGTCCGGCGCGCCGGGCGGCGTCCAGCAGGGTGCGGGCCGAGGCGCCGTTGCGGCCGGAGTCGGTCCGCGCCCTGAGCTCGGCGAGGTCCGCCTCGATCCCGTGGTGGCGCAGCGTCATGACGAGGCAGGCCGGCCCGCAGTCGCTGACCTGGGTCTGCAGGCAGACCGGCACACGGGCGCGGCCCCGCCGTTCCCGGGCGTCGGCGACGGCGGAGCGGATCCGGTCCCACGGGCGCCCGGGCCGGCGCGCCTCGCCGGTCCGGCCGAGCACCGGACCCAGGCCGTCGCGCGCGTAGCGGTGTGCCAGGGCCTCGGCCCGGAACCGTCGGCCACTCGTCATCTCCTACCTCCTTCTCGGCGCTGCTGCGCGGCGACGCCGGGCGGATCGGCTGGGCCGGTCCGCCCGGCGTGGTGGCCCGT